>NZ_JBWKPU010000003.1:135989-283842 GCF_059418405.1 Pseudomonas sp. GW821-FHT09A09 | reverse complement strand
CCCCCCCCCCCCCCCCCCCCCCCCCCCCCCCCCCCCCCCCCCCCCCCCCCCCCCCCCCCCCCCCCCCCCACTACAGGTACTTTTTCAGCCGAGGGGGCGGATGGGCGCGCCGTTGGCCCAGGCCTGGATGTCTTCGATCATCTGTTGGTAGAACTGGTGGTAGTTTTGCTCGCTTACGTAGCCGACGTGGGGAGTGGCCAGCACGTTGGGCAGGCGGCGGAACGGGTGATCCACCGGCAGTGGCTCTTCGGCGTACACATCCAGTGCAGCCCCGGCCAGCCCGCCACTTTCCAGTGCCTGCACCAGCGCCTGCTCATCCACAATGGGGCCGCGGGCGGTGTTCACCAGGCGCGCGGTGGGTTTCATCCAGCCCAACGCCTGGGCATCTACCAGCCCACGGCTGCGGTCGCTGAGCACCAGGTGCACGGTGAGGATGTCGGCCTGTTCGAACAGTTCTCTCTTGCTGACCCAGGTCACCCCCGATTCGGCGGCGTGCTCGGGCGTGAGGTTTTCGCTCCAGGCGATCACGTTCATGCCAAACACTTTGGCAAACTGCGCGACCTTCTGGCCGATGCTGCCCAACCCCAGGATGCCCAAGGTTTTGCCGTACAGGTCGCCGCCCAGGCCAACTTGCCAGTGGCCGGCACGCAGGGAGTTGGCTTCGGCCAGCAGGTTGCGGGTGGACGCCATGATCAGTGCCCAGGTCAATTCCGGTGCGGCCTGTTTGTAGCTCTCGGTGCCACACACCTGGATCCCCAGGGCCTTGGCGGCGGCGATGTCGATGGCCGCGTTGCGCATGCCACCGGTCACCAGCAGCTTCAACTTCGGCAGGCCCTGCAACAGCGCCTTGTCGAAGGTGGAGCGCTCGCGCATCACGCAAATCACCTCGAACCCCTGCAAACGGTCGATCATCGTGGCGGTATCGGCGGGGTAGTCGTGCAGGAAATGCACCTGGCCGACGGTATCAAGCACCGACCAATCCACCACGCCACTGGCCACATTCTGCCAATCATCAATGACTGCGATCTGTACCGACATTCACGAGTGCCTCGAAAAAGGTTGGATTAAAGGGCGTTCAAACCCTGCAACAGCGCTTTATGAAACTGGGCCGGTTCTTCCATCTGCGGCGCATGCCCCAGGCCCGGGAACTCCACCAGGGTGGCGTGGGGGATCAGCTGTGCAGCCTGCTTGCCCAGCACGTCGTAGTGACCGAGCTTGGCCTTGACCGCTGGCGGTGCGATATCACTGCCGATGGCGGTGGTGTCGGACGTGCCGATCAGCAACAGGGTGGGCATCTGCAAGTCCTTGAACTCGTAGTACACCGGCTGGGTGAAGATCATGTCGTAAATCAAGGCCGAGTTCCATGCGACCAGCGTATGCCCCGGGCCTTTATTCAGGCCGGCGAGCATGTCGACCCAGCGGTCGTACTCGGGCTTCCAGCGGCCCACGTAGTAGGTGTTGAGTTCGTATTGTCGAATGCCCTCGGCGCTCAGCTTCAGCTCGCGCTCGTACCACTGATCGACACTGCGATAGGGCACGCCGAGAGCCTTCCAGTCTTCCAGGCCGATGGGGTTGACCAGCGCCAATTGTTCGGTCTGGGCCGGGTAGAGCAAGGCGTAGCGGGTGGCGAGCATGCCGCCGGTGGAGTGGCCGACGAGGGTGGCTGTGTGAATGCCGAGTTTTTCCAGCAGTTGGTGGGTGTTGGTGGCCAGTTGCTGGAAGCTGTATTGATAATGCTCGGGCTTGCTGGAGGTGCAGAAGCCGATCTGGTCCGGCGCGATCACGCGGTAACCGGCATCGCTCAAGGCTTTGATCGAGTCTTGCCAGGTGGCGCCGCAGAAGTTCTTGCCGTGCATCAGCACCACACTGCGGCCGTTGGCTTTGCCCTTGGCGGGGACGTCCATATACCCCATCTGCAGGGATTTGCCCTGGGATTGGAACTGGAAGTGCTCAACCGGATACGGGTATTGGAAGCCTTGCAGCTCGGGGCCGTAGGTGGCGGCGAAGGCGGGGGCGGCACTGGCGGTCAGCAGGCCGGCAATGCAGAAAGCGCGGATCAGAGGCATCGGCTGGGCTCCTAGAGAAGGTGCTCGGATGCTGTTGGGAGGCGATTAAGTGGGGATTAACACCCACTGCAGGGTCAAGGCAGCGAGCACGCCGTAACGTACGCCTTTGGCGAGGGTAACCAGCAGCAAGAAACGCCACAGTGGCTCACGCATCACCCCGGCCACCAGGGTCAGTGGGTCCCCGATGATCGGTACCCAGCTGAGCAGCAAGGTCCAATGCCCCCAGCGCTCGTAATGGTGGCGGGCCTTGCCCAATTGCTTGTCGCTCACCGGAAACCAGCGTCGGCCCTTGAAGTGCTCCACCCAACGCCCGAGCCACCAGTTCACCAGCGAGCCCAGCACGTTGCCCAGGGTCGCAACCCCCAGCAATAGCCACAGGCTGTAATGGCCGCTGAGCAGCAGGCCCACGAGCACGGCTTCCGATTGCAGGGGCAATAATGTCGCGGCGCCAAACGCCGCGAAAAACAACCCCAGGTAACCCGCGATCATTGCGCCGGGTAGTCAGCCACCACCACGTCGTTGCCTTCACGGGTCAGGCCGATGACTTGGTAGGCCTCGCTGCGGCCTGGGACTTCCATGCCGGGCGAACCCATGGGCATGCCTGGGGCGGCGATGCCCAGCAGGTCATTGCGTGTGCGCAGGGCCAGGACCTGTTCGGCAGGCACGTGGCCTTCGACGAACTTGCCGTCGATCACGGCGGTATGGCAAGAGCCCAGGCGCGGGGCCACGCCCAGGCGTTGTTTGACGGCGCTCATGTCGGCTTCGACGTGGTCATTGACCTTGAAGCCGTTGCTTTCCAGGTGGCTGATCCATTTTTTGCAGCAGCCGCAGTTGGCGTCGCGGTGGACGTCGATGGGAATGAGGTCGGCGGCTTGGGCCAGGGAGGGGATCAGCAGGGCGGAAAGCAGGACCAGGCGCAATGGGGTTTTCATGGTGGGGCTCGTAGGTCAGGTAAACGTCGTCATGAGGGGGGCGATCATGACGACGTCATCGCAGGCAAGCCAGCTCCCACACGATGCCGCGTGGGGCGGTAATGTTTCTAAATTATACGGAGGCGCCGTTTTCCAGGCGATGTTTGAGCTGGTCGAGGGCAATGCCCGACAGCTCGATCATGCGCTCATGCAGGGTGGCCAGTTGCAGCTCGGTTTCGTAGGTCAGCACGCGCTTGAACAGGGTGCCACCGCGATGGGGCTGCAGGAAATAATGGATGGAGCCATCCACGGCCAGGGAGGTGAACACGGTCTTGAATTCGCCGGGGCGCCGGGCGATCTGCACGCGGTAGCTCATGGGGACGCGTACGCCCAACAGGTCGATGATTTCGGTAAACCGCGTGCCCGCAGGCAGCGAACCGGTGGTGCCGGTGTCGGCACTCAGGGACGTGGGGTGCCACTCGTGCCAGCGGTCGGGCTGGGTCACATAGTCATAAACGGCATCGATGGGGGCCTGGATAAAGCGTTCCTGACTGATCCGCTCCAAGCGGACCGATTGCTCGGCAGCGCGCATGGCACACCTCCTGTGTGACGACTAGGAAATGTCAGAATAGTCCTACTCCCGCGCTTTGCACGGGAGCCTCCAGGCAATTGATCAACGGACTTTGAAGCGGCTCATCAGGGCAATCACCCGGCCATTGGCGTCCAGCAGGCTCTGGGTGTTGGTTTCGGTGGCATGGCCGCTGTGCACCAGCTCTTCGACCATTTGTCGGATCTGCACCATGCTGCGGTTGATCTCCTCGGTCACCGCGCTCTGTTGCTCGGCCGCCGTGGCGATCTGGGTGCTGAGGTTGTTGATGTGGCTGACCGAGCCGGCCATCTCATCCAGGCCGGTGTTCACCCGCGCCGTTGCATCCGCCGCCGACTGGCAACTGGCCTGGGTGTTTTCCATGGCGGCCACCGACGAACTTACGCCGGTGGTCAAGCGCGCCAGCATTTCGTTGATCTGCGAGGTGCTGGCCTGGGTGCGTGCCGCCAGGGCGCGTACTTCGTCGGCTACCACCGCAAACCCACGGCCTTGCTCGCCGGCACGTGCCGCTTCGATGGCGGCGTTGAGCGCCAACAGGTTGGTCTGGCCGGCAATCGCGCCGATCACGCCGAGGGTTTCGGTGATGCGTGCAGCGTCCTGGCGCATGTTTTCCACGGTGTGGGTGGCGCTGGAGACTTCGCCGATCAACGCGCTGACGCTGGTGGAGGCTTCACCCACCACCACGCGGGAACGGTCGGCGTGCTCGTTGGCGCGCTGGGTGAAGGCGGCGGTTTCGGCGGCATTTTGCGCCACGGTCTCGGCGGTGGAGCTCATTTCGGTGATGGCGGTGACGGTCTGGTCGGTTTCCGAGGCATGACGCACCAGGATCCGGTTGGTCTGCGCCGAGACCTGTTGCAACTGCTCCAGGCCCGACGACATGGCGCCCGTGGCCTGGGTCACTTCGCCGATCATGTTTTGCAGGTAGACGATAAAGCGGTTGACTGAATGGCCGATGGCGCCCAACTCGTCTTCCGCACGAATGGTGATACGCCGTGTCAGGTCCGCATCACCGGCCGACAGCGCGTCAATGTTGGTCTTCAGCGACTTCATGCGCTGCACCAGTTGACGAATCGCGTACACCGCGAGGAGCACCAGCAGCAACACCATCGGAATTTGCAGCAGGGCTAGGGTGCCGAGGACATCGTCGCGCTGGGCGGTGATCAACGAGGTGGGCAGGGCAGTGGCAAGGAACCACGGGGTGCCTTCGATGGGGCGCAGGTAGAAGGTGCTGGCCATGTCGCCGTTGTCGAACTCACTGCGTTGCAGCCCCTGGTCACGATGGGCAAGGGCTTTGCTGACCTGCGCGGCAAACGCCGAACTGCCGGCCAGTTCGCTGATGTTTTTCAACACCACCGGGCCATTGATGCGCGAGCTGTTGCTGATGATCTTGCCGTCGCCTTCGACGATGAGCATCTGGCCGCCGATGTCTTTTTCCTTGCTGGCCACCAGTTCATTGAAGAAACCCAGGGTCACGTCGATGGTGGCCACACCGTAGGCCGCACCGTCGCGCTGGATCGCCATGGCGCAGTTGGTGCGCGGCTCCTGGCTGGCGTCATCCTTGTAGGCAGCAGCCCAGGCACACTGGCCGCGTGGCGAGGCGAGGCCGCCTTTGTACCAGCTCTGGTCGTAGTAGTTGGGGGCGGCGTCGCTGTTCCAGAAGGTGTTCACCGTCAGCTTGCCCGAGGCATCGCGGTGCCAGAACGTGCTGTGCTTGTTGCGCCCCGGGGTGCGCTGGTTTGGCAATGGCCAGATGCCGCCGCCGAAGACTTTCAGCTCGCCATACTGGTCTACCAGGCCCGGCAGGACCTTGTCGATGGCATCGCTGTCGAGCAGAGGAATGGTTTGGGTGATGCTGCGTTGCTGGGCTTGAACCTTGTTCAATTCGCCCTTGATCTGTTCGGCCACCTCGGCGATGCGGTTGAGCACCACCTGTTCTTCGGTGTGGCGCAGCGTGGGCGCGACCAACTGGCCGATACCCACTACGGTCAACACGAATAACACCAGGACGAACAGCACCAGAAACAGGGTATAGCGGGCTTGGATGGAGCGCAGTGGGGGCATGGGGTCGTCCTTACGAAGCGTTTATGACCGACGTGGCTTTGTTAGAGCTTCGTAGGGCTATCGGCTTGGCAGGGCGGAGCTTTAGGTACGATCGTACAAGAAAGTGCGGGCGCCGTTGACCGGCGCCCCACGGGTCAGATATCCAGCATCGCCATGACCGCTTCGGGGTAGCGCAGGCCCGCGGTAGCGTTGGCGGGGAAGATCGTTTCGAGCGCCGCCAACTCAGCCGGGTTGAGGCGGATGGACTCGGCGGCTACGTTTTCTTCCAGGTATTTGCGTTGCTTGGTCCCGGGGATCGGAAGGATGAATTCGCCCTGGGCCAGCACCCACGCCAACGCGAGTTGCCCGGCTGTCACGCCTTTATCGGCGGCCAGTGCCTCGACCTGTTTCACCAGCAACAGGTTCTTTGCAAAGTTCTCGCCCTGGAAGCGCGGGCTGAGGCGGCGGTAGTCATCGGCGGCAAAGTCGTCCGGGCTTTTCAGGGCGCCGGTCAGGAAGCCCCGGCCGAGTGGGCTGTAAGGCACAAAGGCGATGCCCAGGCGTTGGCAGGCGGCGAGGCAGCCGTTTTCCTGCTGGTCGCGGCTCCACAGCGAGAACTCGCTTTGCAGGGCGCTGATGGGGTGCACTTTATGCGCTCGCTCCAGAGTGGCGGCGGACGCTTCGCTCAGGCCCAGGTAGCGCACTTTGCCTTGTTTCACCAACTCGGCCATGGCGCCGACGGTTTCTTCGATGGCCACTTCCGGGTCGATACGGTGCTGGTAATAAAGGTCGAGCGTCTCGATGCCAAGGCGGCGCAGGGTGCCGTCGATTGCATTACGGATGTACTCGGGTCGGCCATTCACGCCGCGCAGTGCCGGGTTGGCCGGGTCGCGCACGATGCCGAACTTGCTGGCCAGGAACACCTGGTCACGCTTTCCGGCGATGGCCTGGCCGATCAGTTGCTCGTTGGTGTGGGGGCCGTAGATGTCGGCGGTATCGAGAAAATTGACCCCCAGTTCCAGGGCGCGGTGCAGGGTGGCGGTGGCCTCTTGGGTGTCGGCGCCGGTGGTGTAGAAGTCGGTCATGCCCATGCAGCCGAGGCCGATGGCGCTGACGTGGGGACCGTTTGTTCCGAGTTGACGAGTGTGCATGGGTACAGCTCCTGGGTGAGTAGGCGCCCATTGTCATCCTCGACAAAACTGCGATAAACCGGCTAAAAGCACTATCACTGTTTGTAATTTCTAAATAATCGCCCCGGGAGCTTGCCTTTGGACCGATTCAACGCCATGCGTGTGTTTACCCGAATTGTCGAGTTGGGCGGGTTTGCCAAGGCGGCCGACAGCCTGCAGTTGCCGCGTGCCTCGGTGACCATCCTGATCAAGCAGTTGGAAGCGCACTTGGGCGTGCAATTGCTGCAACGCACCACGCGCCAGGTCAGTCCTACGCCGGATGGCGCCGCTTACTACCAGCGCTGCGTGCAATTGCTGACGGACCTGGAAGAAACCGAGGCGGTATTTTCCACCCATCGCCAGAACCCACGGGGCACTCTGAGTATTGATATGCCATCGGGGATTGGGCGGCTGATCGTGATTCCCGCATTGCCGATGTTTACGGCGCGCTACCCGCAGATCGAGCTGGAAATCGGCCTCAACGACCGCCCCGTGGATCTGATTCGCGAAGGTGTCGATTGCGTGCTGCGCGGGGGCCTGGCCCTGGATGAGTCGCTGGTGGCACGGCCCTTGGCGATGATGGACCAGTTGACCCTGGCCAGTCCTGGCTACCTTGAGCGTTTTGGCGTGCCCGAGACACTGGAAGCATTGGCCGGGCACCAGATGGTCGAGTACGTCTCTAGCGCCAGTGGCAAACGTTTTGGCCTGGAGTTTCAGGTGGGTGCTGAATTACGCGAGGTCAATTTGGCCAAGCAGGTGGCGGTGAACAGCTCTGACGGCTACTTCTGTGCCTGCGAGGCCGGGTTCGGCCTGATCCAGGCGCCGCATTATCACGCGATGCGGCAATTGGCGGCTGGCACATTGGTGGAGGTACTGCCCCAGTTGCCGGTGCCGAAGATGGCACTCACCGCCCTGTACCCGCCGCATCGGCAATTGTCACAGCGGGTCAGGGTGTTTGTGGATTGGTTGGTGGAGCTATGCGCTCAGCCCGGCACTGGGTTGCGACGCTAAATCGCTGTCAGTGGATCAGCGACGTTCGTAACCGTGACCGCCGTCATCGTAACGGTGGTCATGCCAGCCGCCACCGCCGCCATGTGGGAAGAAGAAGCAGCCGCTCATGCTCAGCATGATCAGCAATGGAATCAGCAGTGTGATTCGACGCAACATTTGAAAATCCTCAAGGGTACACACAAGGTCAGTCAGGCAAGCTCAATCAGGCTTGGAACAAGCCAAAGTTTTACATCGCCTGTAACATAGGACCCTGCCGACCCCCGTCCATCCCCGTAACCGGGTATGTGCTTGGCATGTTCGGCGATACAAAGTGGATACATCTATCAGGTTCAGGAACCCGTCATGACTCAAAAGCAGCGTTTGAAATATTCGATTCTGATTGCCCTGTCGGTACTGGCGATCATGTTTGGCCTGTCCTACCTGCAGAACACCGGCGTGATCAGCGAGAAAACCTTCCAGTACATCGCCATTGCCGTGGCGGTGATCGTGGTGGTGATCAACGGCATCATGCGCCGCAAGGTCAAGCCGCACTTCTGATTCAGGCGCGACCTTCCAGTACTTTGGCAGCCTCTTCATGGAGGCTGTAGCTTTTATCGGCATTGAGGGTGATCACGCCCTCGCTGCACAGGCGCTTGAGCACTTCGCGCACGCTGAGAAACGACAGCGGAATGCCCAGTTCCAGCAAATGGCTGTGCACGCCGCGCACCCCCAGGGTGCGCTGGTTGTCGGCAGCGGTGAGCAGGGCGTCGATGACCTTCAGCCGAATCAGGCTGGTGCGCAAACCGAAACACTTGAGCAAATGGCGAATCCGCTGGTTGCCTTGCTGTTCAGGCGCTTTGCCGAACGCGTGTGTGCCGTTGCCAAAGTTGGCATCGGCGGTCGGTGAATGTCCGTCCGTGGGCAGTTGCGAGTTGTACATGCAAAAAACTCCTTATCAGAGCCTGATCAGGAAAATGATGGCGCTCTTATTAAGTAAGACGTATGAGCGACAGAAATCATGAAGTCCCGGATGTAGAAATTTTGTCGGTATCCGGTTTGTGACCTTGTGGTTGCCCTAAATAAACGTGCCCGTCCGCTAAATTATTCCCGGTGCATTGCGTCCTTACGGTGGGGTAGTTGCCCCTTGTGAGGGTGTTCAATTTGACGGTGGAGTCGGCGTGATTATTTCCAATGGGTTGTCCAGGGCGTGCATGGCAGGGGTGTTGCTGGGGTTGAGCTTCGCTGCGTCGGCACGCGAGCCGGTGGTACAGGCATCGGCGGATATCCGTCGCACCACATTCGGCGTACCACACATTCGCGCCAACGATGAACGTGGTCTGGGCTACGGCATCGGTTACGCGTATGCCCAGGACAACCTGTGCCTGCTGGCCAATGAAGTGGTCACGGTGAACGGCGAACGCGCCCGTTACTTCGGCCCCGATCAGGCAACCCTGGAGGAGCGCAACAACCTCGCCAGCGACGTGTTTTTCACCTGGCTCAATACCCCACAGGCGGTCGCGACCTTTTGGAATGCGCAAACCCCGCAGATGCAGCAGCGCATGCAAGGCTACGTCGCGGGCTACAACCGTTACCTGAAAGAGCAGGGCGCGCCGGTGCAGTGCCAGGCGGCGTGGGTGCGGCCACTGGTTGTTGAAGACCTGGTGAAACTGACCCGTCGGCTGCTGGTGGAAGGCGGTGTCGGGCAGTTCGCCGAGGCCCTGGTGGGCGCGACGCCACCCCAGGCGACTGCCGGCGTGACAGTCGACGGCAAAGCCTTCGCACTGGCCGCTGCCAATCAGCAGCGTTTTACCCTCGACCGTGGCAGTAACGCGGTTGCGGTGGGCCGAGACCGTTCCTTCAATGGCCGGGGCATGCTGCTGGCCAACCCGCATTTCCCTTGGGTGGGCGGCATGCGCTTTTATGAAATGCACCTGACCATCCCGGGCCAACTGGATGTCATGGGCGCCGCGTTGCCAGGTTTGCCGGTGATCAATATCGGCTTCAACCAGCATGTGGCGTGGACGCATACCGTCGACACTTCCAAGCACTTCACCCTGTACCGCTTGACCCTCGACCCCAAGGATTCCACCCGCTACCTGCTGGACGGCAAATCCATCCCGCTGGATAAAAACCCGGTCACCGTGCAGGTCAAGCAGCCCGACGGCAGCCTCAAAACGCAAGCCCATACGGTCTACAGCTCGCAGTTCGGCCCGGTGGTGCAATGGCCGGGCAAGCTCGATTGGAACAACCACTACGCGTTCAGCCTGCGCGACGCCAACCTCGGCAATGACCGCGTGCTGCAACAGTGGTACGCCATGAACCGCGCGACCAGCCTCAAGGAACTGCAAACCTCGGTGCACACCCTGCAAGGCATCCCGTGGGTCAACACCCTGGCGGCTGATGACCAGGGCCAGAGCCTGTACATGAACCTGTCGGTGGTGCCCAACGTCAGCGCCGCCAAGTTGGCGCAGTGCAGTGACCCGCGTGCCGGCCTGCAACTGATCCTGCTCGACGGCGCCCACAGCGCCTGCGCCTGGGATGTCGACCCGCGTGCGGCCCAGCCCGGTATCTTTCCGGCTGACCAACTGCCGCAACTGGAGCGCACCGACTACGTGCAGCATTCCAATGACTCGGCATGGTTGGCCAATCCCAAGGCGCCGCTGACCGGGTTCTCGCCGGTGATCAGCCAGGACCACATCGGCCTCGGCCCGCGTGCACGCTTCGCCTTGCAACGCCTGCAATCCCTGGAATCGCAGCCCATCACCGTGGCCGCGCTGCAACACATGGTGATGGACAACGAGGTGTACCTCGCCAGCCAGGTCATGCCTGACCTGCTCGCGTTCTGCGCCAAACGCCTGGGCGCTGATGCAGTGGCCCTGCAACCGCTGTGCACCAGCCTCAAGGACTGGGACCAACGCGCCAACCTCGACAGCGGCCTGGGCCTGGTGCACTTCATCAACCTGGTACAGCACCTGCAGCAAATCCCCGATGCCTGGCGCGTAGCCTTCGACCCGGCCCAACCGCTGACCACACCACGCGGCCTGGCCATCGACCGCCCAGTTGTAGCCAACGCCTTGCGCGAGGCCATGCGGGCCTCGACCGCCGAAGTGGCCAAAAATGGCCTGACCGCCAACAGCCGCTGGGGCGACGTGCAGGTCAGCGGCCAAACGCCCATCCACGGCGGCCCGCAAGAACTGGGCATCTACAACGCCATGCAAACCGTCCCCCGCGCCGACGGCAAGCGCGAAGTCGTCAGCGGCAGCAGCTACCTGCAAATCGTCACCTTCGACGACAAGGGCCCCAACGCCCTCGGCGTACTGGCGTTCTCACTGTCCAGCGACCCTGCATCGAAATACGCGAAGGATCAAACCCAGGTTTTCTCCGAGAAAAAGCTGCGCCCGCTGCCGTTTACCGAGGCCCAGATCAAGGCCGACCCGCAGTACCAGGAACAGGTCATCAAGGAGTAGGGTGGCCACGCAACCCCTTGATGTCCCTACGAAATATTTTTGAAATCAAGGGGTTGCACGCATTGGCAAATACGTACATAATGGCGCCCATCGAACGCAACGAAGCATTAAAAACTTCAATGTATTCAATGAGTTAGAGTAGAGGCAGGGTTTTACAGCCCACTCAAGTTTTTATGCGGTGAGTGCCGGTAACCAGGGCATTGATCGTTTGAGGCCGAGTAGCAAAATGGTTATGCAGCGGATTGCAAATCCGCCTACGCCGGTTCGATTCCGACCTCGGCCTCCACTCTTAAAAACCCCGTAGATTAACGTCTGCGGGGTTTTTTATTGCCTGCAATTGAAGAACCGTTCCGCAACTATTGGCATGTGTTCCGCAACTCCCTGGGATTTTGGTCGCATCTAGGGAGCGGAGCGGCACCTGGTCATGTGGTGGGGATTTTCACTCCACCTGGCCACCCATCTGCATTTTACTTGACCAGCACAGTCCAACTTCGATCCAGAATAGTGGGACAGGTCAGACAGGGCACCAGAAGCGATAGCCGATTGAATGCGTTGTCCCTGCGTTGCGCCATGGCATTAAAACTCCCTTGCTGCCACCGGAATCGACCTGTAAAAAGTACCCATCTTCGATAGGTGCGACCGCAAGCAGCGGGACTCACCACCACACTGAACCCGGTCATTGCGCCGGGTTTTTATTTTTCAGGATTCTTCCTCTCCAGAGATTCACGCAGGTGGCACTTTAGGAATGCGCCCGTTGCCAATAAGACCAACACGCCTATCGCAGCCACGTTCAGTGTCAGGATTCGAAACAGAGTCATTGGCTCAGTGCTGCTGCACAACAGGTAGAGGCTGTGTGCATGGCTAATAACTAAAACTGCAAGACCGCACCAGGTAGCGAAAACTTTCAAGTCAATCAGCCGCTGGCCGCTAATCGAGAAATAAGTGAGAACGCCGGAAACGATGGCTGTGGCAACAGTAAATTTTTCCATTTAACACCATTAATTAATTAATTAATTAATTGAGTTGAGGACCCGAGATTAACGCTCGCGCTTTTGCTGACAGCCTGCGCGGAGCGGCAGACGGCCTTGCCGCTCGACTCGCAGCCAGTCAAACCAGCAGCCATTCCTGCACTGCCGCCGCAAGCGCGGCAGCTTCCCGTGCCGTCCTGGTGCTTACCGACGTGCTCAAGCGCTCTGATGCGAGATCGGGCGATCTGGCAGGATATGCTGATCAAAGCCGGAGCAGGGGAGTGACGTGCGAGCAAGCCTTTGACGGCGTAGTGAAGGCCACCAGCAGCAGACCTTGATTCGACCGGGATGCATTAATAGCATCCCAGGGCTTGGCTTATCTGCTGGACTCTAGAGCCTTGGCAAACATGGGGACAAGATAGGATGCGCCGTGCTCACTCAGATGATCGTCATCATAATAAATAGGAAGACCGCCCTTGGATCCCTTGCACCACTTCTCATCGCAGAAGTAAGGGATAGGGTCTAATATTTTTATTCCGCATTGTTCAACTGCTGTATCTTGAGCTTTCCGTGCAAGTTTTTGCCTTTGTGTATATTCATCAACTGATAGCATTACTTCTGGGTCTCGGCCTAGAAGTAAGGATTTCCCCATGGATTTAGGGACGAGAACGTGCATTTCTGGAATTGGGCGGACCATAAAGACTTGTCTTGTTTTGGATAGCCTGCAAGCTGTGTTGACAATTCCGTCTGTTAGTTCTTTGTTGAATTCTTCAGTTCTTGTATCTGATCTTTTGCTAATGTAGTAGCTAGGCTTTGTTATTTCGGCTTCAAGCCCTGCCTCTGTTGGGCCAACAATATAAAGGGACAGCCTATTCATTATGATTATCGGCGCTTTGCGATCCAGATTTTCCTGCTCGCTCACGGCCCAAGAAACAAAATCGCCGCATCGGTAGCCATCAATCTTGTCATTATGGATTCCTTCAATTGTGGGGCATTCACTTAGGCTCCAATCGAGCACATATAAATCTTTAGACGGCAAAGACTTTTCGACTGCGCGCATTATTGATGCCGAGTGACTGTCACCTATGACAATAGCCCCTAGCTGTTTGTCTCCGCCGTATCTGCATTGCGGTACGGGCTTCGCGCCATCCGCGAAGCATTCTGAGAATCTAGGGTTTTTATCTGCTGATTCGTTGAAGACACTATCAATATATGGATCAATCCTGTTTTTTATCCCCTTGTTAAGCCATATGAAAAGCGTAGGGACGGCTACTAGCAAAGATGCTGTCAACAGTATGGTGGTGACATTTTTATTTGATTTGCTAGCTATTTTATTTGTCAAGAATCTTTCTATAGTGGCATGCGATATGAAACCGAGTAAGAAAGATATCAGTAAGCCTACGATGATGGCGGCGGGCTCGCTCTGTAGTTCAAGATACCTAATGAATACAATGACCGGCCAATGCCACAGGTAGAGTGAGTAAGAAAGATTCCCAGTCAGCTGAAGAATGGGTGTGGATGACAGTGGCGAGCTATGCATGGATGATATGATGACCATCGCAGCTCCAGCAGATGGAACTAAGGCTCTCCAGCCCGGCCATGAACTTGATTGGTCAAACATAAATATTGAAGCTGCAATTAGTGAAAAACCTAAAAGCTCTAGTGATTTTCGTAAGTTAACTGACAGTGTTCTCGGATCGAAAAAGAAAATTATTCCGCCAAGCAACATCTCCCAAGCTCTTGTTGGTAGCATATAAAACGATGCGGCTTGCTTGATGGGAGTTAGGTATATGCACAGGGCTAGTGAAAAAATTAGTCCTGCAGCGGACGATAAAAATATTGCCCGCCTGTTGCTTTGCAGCTTCCAGATTATGCTCAGGGCTATTGGTAGTATTAAATAAAACTGCCATTCTGCGGAAAGAGACCAAGTATGAAGTAGCCAGTTATATTTTGAGTCTTCAAAGAAGTAGCCGGTCTCTCTCCAGAATTTAATGTTTGAAGTGAAGGTGAGTGCGGCAATTGTATTTATACTTAATGTGCTGTATTCGCTGGCTGGTAGTAGCACCCAGCCAATAGAAATTAGCACTGCGCAGAGTGCGATTAGCGCCGGTATTATACGGCGCGCTCTGGCCATGTAAAATGATGAAATTGAAAAGCCATTTTTGCTTTCTAATCCTTTTATTATTATTCCTGTCATCAGGAATCCGGAAATGACGAAAAATACGTCTACTCCGACAAAACCACCGTTAAAACCTGGAACTCCAAAGTGGTACAGAACTACCGAGACTACCGCCCACGCCCTTAGTCCGTTTATATCCGTTCGGAATTTGCCTGAATTGTTACGCATAAAATCCCTTTACATAGGGTGGTGATGTCAAATAAATATCGCGCTGCATTCTACAGCGAGTAGCAAAAAAAGGTTCATTTCTGATGCATGCCGCTTTATGGGGCGCTACGTTCGTGCCGGGCGCATGTTAGTGGTAGCCCGCCGGGTTCTACGATGCGAGCGGTGTATCGCAAAAGATTGGATGAGCTCCCCTTTAAAAAAGGGGAGCCTGCATGGATGGAATGACGCTCAACCCAAAGATCGAACGCGAGGAGGACAAGCTTCTGGCACAGATCAGCAGGTCGGACTCAATGATTGTTGCGGCGAAGGCTGGCGCTAGGGCCATTAGTAGCTGTCCCAATGACGGCGCCTCTTAAATGCCTGCTCAGGGCCGATTTGTACCTGCCGCCACCGTCCGCTTTGGGTCATCTTCTGCCCGTCGCGAGACGGAAGAAAACCACCCTTGGCTGCCGGTGGTGAAAGGAAGAAAAAACGCACAAAACTCAGGAGTAAATCTATTTTTTTGCGCAACTACTCGACGGGACTTCTGCGATAGGGCCGGGGGTCTCTAAACCGGAAAGAAGTCGAATCACGCCGCCGCATTTCCCGTCGTGACGGTCAAGGTATGCCTCATAATCCTTACCTGCCTCAGGAGTAAATACTCGGGTGCTTGGCACACAAGTAGCTTGGGCGGTGACCATTTTCATCAAGACCACAGAAGGGGCTCCTGCGGGGATGACAAACTCTGAGTACGACTCGCCATAGGTCAGATGGTCACTCCTCCATGATGCAGGCATTCCTATACTTCGTCTGGTGTGTTGTCCTACGGAGGAATTGACCTTATCTGCAACGGTATAGCCGTAGGCATAAAGAGGTTCTTTGCTCGAAGCGCAGTCTTGCCCAGGATTGATTGCGACGGGCAAACCATTGTTTCCAAAAAGACGGATCCTCGCGGAGGTTGCCTGATCGTAGGGCTGTTCTTGTATGGATTGCTCGTAATTCGTAGAACCACAGCCACTCAGCAACAGCGCAGAAAAAAGGGTCAGCAATCGGATGTTCAAAGATAACTCCTCGGTTCAGGTATCACACCGTATCGGCAAGTTTTTGCGTACCTTAAATGTCCCTGCCAACGCTATTGGAAAGCAATCTCCGGGGCAGGGCTTTGAAGCGGGGGCTTCTCGGCGTCCCGACGCACCAAACGAGCAAAAATTATAAAGCTGCCGTGGCAGCATGGATGGGGGCGTGTTTCACACAACAAGATGTGTGGAGCAGACGCTTATTGCTCCTGGGCGATGGCTGCCGGCTGTGCTGGTTTTTTGAAGGTGCAGTTCAGGTCGTGCGTTTAGCGACGGCGATGATGCTGACTAGCTAATCCCGCGACACTTGAGGGTCACCTCAACTGCACAATTTGAGAACCCCACTCAGGCTCCGGAGCCCCTCGTGCCGTCAACTCTGCGAAGACTTGCGCAGAGCACTCACCGTAACCCGAATAGCCGAGTTTGATAGCAGACATACCATCTTTCTTCCGAACATAGGTAGCGTCCGCTCCTGCTTGCAGAAGCAACAGCGCCGCCCAGACTTGCGCCTGCATCCATTAGCAACTTGTCCGTAGCAATCGTCCCGTTGTATACCGCCGCTCTCATTGCGGTACCGCCAAACTCATCTTTCAGTTCGACCTCTGCTCCGCGTTTGATCAGCAACTTAGCAAGCTTCAAGTCGCCCCTTGCGCAGACCGACGCCAGCGGCGTTGAGAACTCACCACTACCGTTGGGGTTTCCTCCATGGTCGAGCGCATGCAGGAGTATTTCTTCCCTGCCGTAATGGGCGGCTTTGTCGAGCACGCTGTGGGGATCAGCTTCAAAGTCATAGTCATGCCCAATGAAATCCAGAAGCTGCTGCAGGTCACAATCACGCATCAGATTGCCGAGATCGTTTTTAACCCTAAACTCGCTCATTCAGACAAGTCCATTTGTTGGCGGTGAGATTTCGAGTAGTTAGCTGATGGCAAAACAGTAGCAGACGATTGCGGGTCGTGGCTGAAGTGGAAAGGGCATCCGCCTGAGCCGTTGCAGCAGATACCAGAAAATCTTGTTACAACACCCACCCCAACCCCAACGCCTTATGCAACGACGCAAAATCCTTCAACAATTCCGCATCCCCCGAAATCCGGCTCTCCTGCGCCTGATACCGCGTGCGCTCCGCATCCAGCCAATCCAACGTGCTCGCCGTGCCCGCGCGGTAGCGTTGCCGCGTCAGGTCCGCCGCGCGCACGGCGGACGATTCCACATTGCGCAACAGCACCACGTTCTGCCGCTGGTTCCCATAACGCGCCAACGCTACGTCGGCATCGCGCAAGGCACTGAGCACCACGCTCTTATAGTTCGCGAGTGCCTCGTCACGTCCGGCTTCGGCGCCTTTGACGCTGGCGGCGACGCGGCCGAAGTCGAGGGCGTTCCAGGTGAGGCGTGGCAGGATCAGCCAGGTGCCGTTGTCTTTGCGGGCGAGGTGGCCCGGGTCGCCCGCGGAGAAGGACAGATCGCCCATCAGGCTGAGCTTGGGAAACCAGTCGGCGGTTTTTTCGCCGATCTGTGCGTTGCTGGAGGCCAGTTTGCGCTCGGCCACGCGGATGTCGGGGCGGGCTTTAAGCAGGGCGGCGGGGTCGGCCACGGGCACTTGGTTGGGGATGGCGGGCAGGGCGCGGGCGGTGGCGAGGCGGCTGTCCAGTTCGCCGGGCTCCAAGCCACAGAGCAGGCCCAACTGGTCGAGAGACTCGACGATGGAGGCTTGCAGTGGCAGGCGTTGGGCGCGGGTGTTTTCGGCTTGGGTCAGCACTTGTTCCAATTGCAGCTGTGAGGCCACGCCGCGCTCGCGTCGTTGCTGGGTGAGGTCCAGGGCCTGGTTTTCGATGTCGACGCTGGCGTCTACCAAGGCCAGTCGCGCTTGCTGGTCGCGCAGGTCGGTATAGGCCTGCACGACGTCGGCGGCGAGTTGCACCTGGGCGTCCGCCAGTTGCGCCTGCGAGGCGTCGGCTTCGGCAACGGCGGCTTCGACGGCACGGCGGGTGCCGCCGAACAGGTCGGCTTCCCAACTGGCGTCGAAACCGGCGAGGTACAGGCTCAACGGGCCGCGCCCGCCACCGCTGCTGCCGCCCAGGGCGGAGGTGTCGGGGGAGCGCAACTTGAGCAGCGCCGCGTCGCCGGTGACTTTGGGCATCGCGTTGGCGCGGGCGCCGCTGAGGCTCGCGCGGGACTGGCGCAAACGTGCTTGTGCGGTGGCGATATCGGGGCTGTTATGCAGCGCCTGTTCCACCAGTTCATCGAGTTGGGCATCCCCCAGCGTTCGCCACCACTGGGCAGCAGCCGGTGCGTTTGACGCGGCCTTGTCAGCATGGGGCAGGCGCCCGGCTGCCAGGGTTTTTGGCGCGACGGCGGGCGCCCCTTGGTAGTCCGGGCCGACGGTGCAGGCTGACAACAAACCAACGGTCAGCAGCAGGGGAAAGGAACGAGCAATCATGGTTATACCGTGCGCTTTTTCAGAATGAAGATCAGGGGCAGGCACGCCAGCATTGCGAGTCCCAGTAGGTAGAACGAGTCGTTATAGGCCATCACCGAGGCCTGTCGCGCAATGTCATTGGCCAACTGGGCGAATGCCTGCAACTGCGAGGTGGCGGCATCGCCACTCTGGGCCAGGTAGCTGGCGGTGTTGCTCGCCATGTGGTCCTGGGCCAGTTGGCTATTGGCCAGGATGCCTTCGCGCAAGCGGTCGTCATGGAAGTGGCTGCGGCGGTCCATCAGCACACCGAGCAACGCCAGCCCGATCGTGCCGCCAAGGTTGCGTGACATGTTGTAGAGCCCGGCCGCGTCGCCGGCGTCCTTGGTGTCGACCGAGCGCATCGACAGTTGGCTGAGGGGCATCATCACCAGGATCTGCCCGAAGCCGCGCAGCAATTGCGACCAGACAAAATCATGGCCGACGCTGTCGGCAGTGAGCTGGGTGTCGACGAAGCAACTGGCCCAGTACAACAGCAGGCCGGTGCCGACCATCCAGCGCAGGTCATAACGGCCGAGCATTCGCGGCAAAATCGGCATCAGCAGGAACGCCGGAATGCCCGACAGCAACATGATCGAACCGGACTGTTGCGCGTTGTAGCCCGACAAGATTCCGAGGAACTGCGGCACCAGATACGCCGTGCCATACAGCCCGGCGCCGACGGTGGTGCCAATCAGCAGCACGCTGCCAAAGCTTCTGTTGAGCAGCAATTGCAGGCGCAGGATGGGCGTACTTGAGCGGAATTGCCCGACGGCGATCAGGAAAAGGCCGGTGACGGTGGTGATGGTCAGCCAGGTGATCAGTGTTGAGTCGAACCAATGTTCACGTTGACCCTCTTCCAGCACCACAGTCAGCGAACTCAAGCCCATGGCCAGGCCGAGAATGCCCAGCCAGTCGGCACTGATAAAGCGTTGCAGGTTCATGCGCTCGGTCGGCAGGCCGGTGATCAGCAGGGTGATCAGGGCAATGCTGATGGGCAGGTTGAGAAAGAAACACCAGCGCCAGTTGATGTTTTCGGTCAGCCAGCCACCGATCACCGGGCCCAGCAACGGGCCGAGGATGACGGTCATGCCGAACATCGTGGTGCCGATCGCCAGTTGATGTGGCGGCAGGCGCGTGCGCACGATGGTTTGTGCGGTGGGGATCATCGCGCCCCCGGCAAAGCCCTGGCCGATCCGCCCGGCAATCATCGCGCCGAGGCTCGAAGACAAGCCGCAGAACATCGAAAACGCGGTGAACATCAGCGCTGTGCCGATCAGGAAGCGGCGCAGGCCGAACACGCGGGTGAGCCAGGCGGCGAGGGGGATCATGACGATTTCCGACATCAGGTAGCCGGTGGCTATCCAGGTGCCTTCGGTGCCCGTGGCGCCAATTTGCCCCTGGATCTGCGGCAGTGCCGAGTTGGTGATCGACACGTCCAGGGTCGCCAGCAACGCGCCGAGCGCACCGGCGGCGACGGCGATCCAGTCGGTCAACGAGGCGTTGCGCGGTTTCTCGGCGGCCACCGTGGCCATCACGGCTTCAGCCATGATGGGCGTCCGCGCCTTGGGTGCGGGTGTCGACTTCCACCGTGGCCGACAGGCCCGGCATCAGGGCGACGCGCACGTCATCCGGTACATCCAGGGCGATACGCACCGGCACGCGCTGGACGATCTTGGTGAAGTTGCCGGTGGCGTTGGACGGTGGCAGCAAGGCGAACTGTGCGCCGGTGCCCGGTGAAAGGCTGTCGATATGGCCCTGCAAGTCGCGGCCCGGCAGCGCATCCACGTGCACGGTGACGCTTTGCCCGGGGCGCATGTCGCCGATCTGGGTTTCCTTGTAGTTGGCGGTCAGGTAGATCGCGCTGATCGGTACCACGGTCAACAAGCGCGTGCCGGGCTGCACGTACTGGCCGACACGCACGCCGCGATCGGCCACGCGGCCGTCCAGCGGGCTGCGAATGACGGCGTCATCCACGTCCAGTTGGCTCTGGGCTTCGCTGGCCTTGGCCACGCCAAGTTGCGCCTGGGCCTGTTTGAGTTGGGCCTCCAGCGTGCCATAGCGGGTTTGGCTGGAGCGCAACGCCGCTTGTTTGGCGGCGACGGTGCTGCGGGCCTGGGCCAATTGGTTGTTGAGCTGCGCCAGGCGCTCTTCCGGCTCGGCGCCGGAGCGAGCAAGCGGAGCGTAGCGGGCGACTTCGGTCTGGGCGTGCCGTGCGTCGGCCTCGGCGCCTTGCAGCTGAGCGCGGGCTTCGGCGATGGTTGAGTCCTGCTGCACCAGGTCGGCCTGGGCCTTGGCGTAGTCGGCGTTGCGTGCGGCGATGGTGGCCGTGGCTTCGTCGCTCACCGCCTGGTATTTGCGCGCATCGAGGCGCACCAGCACGTCGCCGCGCTTCACGTTCTGGTTATCGGCCACCAGCACGTCGGCGACATAGCCATTGATCTTCGGCGCGACGCTGATGCTGTCGGCCTGCAAATAGGCGTCGTCGGTGGTTTCGATAAAGCGCCCGGTGAGCCACCACCAGGCGCCCCAGCCCACGCCGACCAGCAGGGCCACGGTGGCCAATGTCAGCAGGATGCGTCGGGCTTTGCCGCGCTGGCCGTTGACGGTGTCTTCAGGAATGACCTGAGGGGAGGGCGGTGCAGCGGACATCGAGGTCACTCCAGTTTTATAACAGGTGGAATAAATTCTATTTTTCGCGAAATTTTGTCAACTGGTATATTTTGGTCCGGTCTTTAAAGGGAGCTGCACATGGCACGACATAAACCGGCCGCCGAAGGTGGCTACCAGCGCGGTGAAGAAACCCGCGCGCGGATTGTCGAGGCGGCGGTCGCGGTATTTGGCGAGCGTGGCTACGACGGCGCGTCCACCCGCGACATCGCCAGCGCGGCCGGGGTCAACGCGCCTGCGATCCAGTACTACTTCGATGGCAAGGAAGGCGTGTATTTGGAGTGCGTCGAGCACCTGATCGCGCTGTTGTGGCGCAAGATGGCGCCCTCCGTGGAAGCTGCCGAGCACGCGCTGGCCGATGCCGGAACCGACGATGCCGTCCTGATCGAGGCGTCACTGGGTATCCTGGGCACGGTGGTGTCGACGATCCAGGACAGCCCGCAGACCAGCGCCTGGCGCGCATTTCTGGACCGTCATCAAGCCGGCCTGTGCCCGGAAAGCGCGACGATGGCCTTTGAAGAACGCTTCAAGGCGCGCATCGGGCGGGTGATCCGCCAACTCATCGCGCGCCTGGCCGGTTTTGCGGTCGAGGACGATCGCACGGTGATTCATTCCATGGCGCTGTTTACCCAGGGCCTGGCGTTCCGGTTACAGAAACCCAAGTTGCTCGCGGCCTTGAAGTGGACCGAAATCAGTCAGAAAGAAATGGAGCAGGTCCGTGACGTGGTGCTGATGCAAGCACGCTTTACTCTGGAAGGGTTGGTGAGGCAGCGAGGCCTCAACGGCGCTTGATACAGGCCTTGGAGAGCCAGCCGATCACCGCGCCGAATACGGCACACCCAGCTCCCACCGCGATTGCCAGTGCTCCACATACTGGCGCGCCACCACCGGCTGATTACGGATGACCACCACGTTTTCCGAGTTCAGCGTTTCGGCCGAGGCGGCGTAGTTGAACGAGCCGGTCTGCACCGTGGTGCCATCGACGATGAGGGTCTTGTCGTGCTGCAGGTGGAAGTGATCGCTGGTGCGCAGTTCCACACCGTTGCGGCTCACGAAGTCCATGGCTTTCTTGCTGGCCTTGCCCAGGTTGCGTTTTTTGTCGATGACCACACGCACGTTCACGCCGCGCTGTTTGGCATCAACGAGCGCCCGGGTGATGTCTGTGGCCTGGAAGGAATAGGCGAGCATCTGGATGCTGTGCTGGGCACTGCCGAGGGTGTCGAGCACCAATTGGCGGGCGGTGCCTTCCGGTGAAAAGCCGACCTGGATGTCGCTTGCGGCCAAGGACAAGGTCGGGATGCCCAGTAAAGCAATCAGCGCGATGCAGCGAATATTCCACATGGTTCAGCTCCCCGAAGAGTAGGGTCAATAGGCTTCGCGTGGAATCAAGGAAACGAATTCCGACTTGAAGATAGTCTCCATCACGCGCATGAAATCCGACGCCAACTGTGAACGTTGCTGATGGCCGGGGAACACGATGGACACTTCGAACGGGATGTCCTGGTCGAGTTTGCGGAACGTGATCCCCGGGTATTTCGTATACGACGCTGTAAAAGGATCGCAGATCGTAATGCCCAGCCCGCCCGCGACCATCCCGCATGCCGAATGGGCGGCCGTGGTTTCTACCGATGAAAGCCCAGCCACACCGCGCGCTTCCATGGCGGAGCGGATGCGGCGCTGCAACGGGTTGTTCGCGTTCATCGTCACCAGCCGGCGCCCGTGCAGGTCGTCCAGGGTCACCATGCTCTTGCTGGCCAGCACATCATCTTCCGGCATCACGCACACCGCACTGATCGGCGGCAAGGGAATGGCAAAAATACCGGGGTACTCGCCCGAGGGGATCTGCACAAAACCGATGTCGAGCTGGTTGGCCGAGGTTAATTCCAGAATGCCCAGGGAGTTGCGCACATCGAGCGAGGTCTTGACTTCGGGGTGCCTGCGGGCGAAGCGGCACACCCCTTCAGCCACCACACTCAAGCCCAGTGTGCTCATGGCGCCGATGCGCAAGGTGCCTGTGCGCAGGGTGACCAGGTCTTGCGCCACACGCTCGATACGCTCGATGCCCTGATAGAACTTGTCGACCTCGGCATACAGCACCTGGGCTTCGGCCCCCGGGATCAGCCGGTTGCCTTCGCGGCGGAACAGCCGGATCGACAGCGCCGTCTCGAGGTCGCGTATCAACCGGCTGACAGCAGGCTGGCTGACTTGCAGGGCTTCTGCGGCAATGGTCATGCTGCCGGTCAGCATCACTGTCCTGAAGGCTTCCAGTTGGCGCGGGTTGAGTTTCATTGTTCGGCTCGGTGGTAAACAGGAAAGAGGCACTTTTTTGAGCGTATAACATTTTGTTATGTGCGTCCAACAGGTTGCCGGTTTGCTATCAAGTTGTAACGGGGCGATGATTTAGTTGCGTCATTTTAATCGATCGCAACCCGGTCAAACTGTTGGGCGGCGTTATCGTAAAATAAAAAAAGAGGATGCCACGTGCTGAACTACACCTTGCGTCGGTTATTACTCCTTTTTCCCATACTATTAGGTGTGTCCGTGGTGATATTCCTGGTCATGCATTTTATTCCGGGCGATCCCGCGCAACTAGCGGCAGGCCCGGATGCAACGGAAGAGGATATAGCGCAGATACGTATCAACTACGGCTTGGATAAACCCCTCGTCAACCAATACTTCATCTATATAAAGAACGTCGTCAGCGGCGATTTTGGCGAATCCTTCCAGACGTTCACGCCGGTGCTGGAAGGCATCTCAAGAACGCTCCCGGCCACTCTGGAACTGACGGCTGCGGGTATGTTACTGGCGGTGATCATCGGCGTGCCGCTGGGCATCATCGCCGCGCTGAGGCCTCGGGGCCTGCTGGACAGCTCACTGACCACATTCGCCGTGTTGGGCATTTCGGTACCCGGTTTCTTCCTCGGGCTGATCCTGATGTCGGTCTTCTCCGCCAGCCTGGGCTGGTTGCCGCCCACGGGGCGCGGCGGATGGCAACACTTGGTATTGCCAGCGCTGACATTGGGCCTGCCGTATGTGGCGACATTCTCCAGGTTATCCCGTTCCACCCTGATGGACGTATTGCAGGAAGACTATATACGCACGGCCTACGCCAAAGGCGTACCCCGTTATAAAGTCGTGATCAAACATGCACTTTCCAATGCGGCAATTCCCTTGGTCACTGTATTTGGTATGGACTTTGGCCGCTTGTTAGGCGGTGCCGTTATTGTCGAAACAGTCTTTGCGTGGCCAGGCATGGGGCGTTTTTTAATTGATGCAATCATGGCGCGCGATATTTATGTGGTTCAAGGCACGGTACTGGTATTTGCCGCCTTGGTTGTCATCATCAACTTAATGGTGGACTTGGTCTATGGCGTCCTCGACCCTCGCATCACCTACAACTGAGGCCAGTATGCTTACTTCCAAGAAGCGTCGGCCTGGGTTTGTCCGTTTCCTTGTTTCCCATAAGCGCTGGTTCGCCTTCAGTGCATTGGTCGTGATTGTGATCATGACCGCCGCTGCGGTGTGCGCACCGTTGTTTTTTGACTGGGATGCGGTGACCAAGATCAACTTGTCCCGCTCTCTGGTCAGCCCCGGCAGCGACTTTCTGTTCGGCACCGACCAGATGGGCCGTGACTTGCTCGGCCGTGTGCTGTGGGGCGCGCGCATTACCTTGACTGTTGCGCTGTCCAGCGTGGCCATCGCCATGGCGATTGGGGTCGCGGTGGGCGCGGCGTGCGGTTACTACAACGGCACCTTGGCCAGCCTGGTGATGCGTGTCATGGACGCCATGATCGCCTTCCCCCGCACGCTGGTGGCCATTCTGGTGATCACCGTGGCGGGCAACAGCATCCTCAGCCTGACGCTGGCCATTGCCATCTCCAGCATTCCCATCTACGTCCGCTTCTTCGCCGGGCCGGTGGCAGCCTTGAGAAACCGCGAGTTCGTGCTGGCCTCCAAGTCGATTGGTGTCAGCGACCTGCGCCTGTTGTGGGTGCACATCCTGCCCAACATCGGCTCGCTGGTAATCATCCAGGCCACCGTGTCGCTGGCCGAAGCCATCCTGATCGGCTCCGGGCTTAGCTTCCTGGGCCTGGGCCCGCCACCGCCGATGCCGGAGTGGGGTTCGATGATTGCCGAGTCACGGCCATTGCTGACCACCCACCCTTACATCCTGCTGGCGCCGGGGTGCGCCCTGGTCCTGACCATCTTGAGCTTCAACATTGTGGGCGACGCACTGCGCGATTACATCGATCCCAAGTCACGCAATGCGTGACGGCGATCGGCGCGGTGCCTGCACCCGAACACTCACCCATTTTTCAGCGAGAACACTGATGGGGCGTTTAAAACTCCTGGCAGCGCTGATCGGCAGCCTGCTTGCATTCAACGTGCTGGCACTGTCGACAGGCAACGCCGCGCTTGCCCAGGCAAAAGAGCAAGGCCAGATCACCTTCGTGCAGGGCTCGGATATCGACACCCTGGACCCGGCCATCTCGCGCAGCGTGCCGTCCTACAACGTGATCGATCATGTCTTCAACCGCCTGGTCGCGTGGGAAGGGCACGACCATGAACGTTTCATGCCTGACCTGGCGCAGTCCTGGTCGAGGACCGACGACGGCAAGCAATGGACGTTCGTACTGCGCCAAGGCGTCAAGTTTCATGACGGCACCGACTTCAATGCCCAGGCTGTAAAGTACAACCTTGACCGGATTCGCGACCCCAAGCTCGGTTCGCCCCACCGTTCCTACTATGCCGACATCGTGGCAGTGGAGGCGATCGCGCCCTATGAGTTGCGGATCACCACGCAGCATCCGTCACCCACCATGCTGGAGTTGCTCGCCAAGCAATCCTCGTCCATCAGCAGCCCGGCGGCGGTGGTCAAGTACGGCAGGGCCTACGGGCATCACCCGGTCGGCACGGGGCCTTATGTCTTCGACAGCTGGATACCCAATGACCAGGCGGTGATCGAGCGCAACAACGCCTTTTTTGGCGAGCCCGGCAAGCCGTCGAGGATCGTGTTCCGCCCGGTCAAGGAAGACGCTTCGCGGGTGATCGAACTGCGCACCCAAAACGCCGACATCGCCGCCAACCTGTCACCCGAAGCCGCAATGGAATTGAAGGCGCTGAACACGTCCACATTGCTGCGCGTGCCCAGCACCTTCCAGGTGTTCTTTGAAATGAACCTGACGAAGCCGCCCTTTGACGACTCGCGCATTCGCCGTGCGGTCAGCCTGGCCATTGACCGCCAGGCCTTGGTCAACAAGGTGCTGCTGGGCTACGGCAAGGTGCCCACAGGTCCATTCCCAGAAGGCACACAAGCACGCCGTGCGTTCGCGCCAGCGCAGTACGACCCGCAGAAAGCCAGGCAGATCATCAATGAGGTGTACCCGGGCGGGTACCCCGGCACGGTGGTGCTGTGGACCCCGGCCGGACGCTACACCAAGGACCGCCAGGTCGCCGAGGTGGTGCAGGGCTACCTGAATGCCGTGGGCCTGAAAACCGAGTTCAAAGTGTGGGAATGGGCTACGTACCAGAAAAACCTGTATCGCCAGGAGCCCGGTAAAGGCACCGGCAAAGGCTCCAACGACGCGAACATGTGGTTGCTCGGCACCGGGCTGTCGGACGCCGATATTCGCCTGCGCCGCAAGCTGTCCAGCGGTGACCCGCAAAACCTCACCGGCTACAGCAACCCCGAGGTGGACACGCTGCTCCAGCTGGCCGCACGCGAGCTGGATCAGCAGAAACGCATGGCCTATTACGGCCAGATCCAGCAGATCTTGTGGGAAAAGGACCCCGACAACCTGCCGCTGTTCGATCAGGAACAAGTGATGGGTTTGCGCAAAGGTTTGAACGGTCTCGACGTGGATTACGAAGGGACTCTCGATTTCAAGAATGTAGAATTCAGTGAGCGGTGATTGAAAATGTCTAATGCACATGCCAGCGAAACCTTGTTGACCGACGCCCGTTTGAGCGCGCCCCCGGCCGAACGTATGGTCAAGTACCACGACATCCCGGCCCTGGAGACCGAGAAACGCCAGTTCCACGAGTTCATCGAAGTCGATCTGGCCCACACGGTGATGCTGGTCGAACAGGGCATCCTGTCGCGGCCGGTCGGGCAGGCCATCCTCGCCGAGTTGCGCCGGATACGGGGGATGTCTCCCGCAGATTTCCCCTTCGATGTGAAGAAAGGCAGCTTCCTGCTGCAAGTCGAGTCTTACCTGTTCGCCAGGATCGGCGAAGACTCCGCCGGCCAGATGCACACCGGCCGTAGCCGTATCGATCAGGGCGCGACGGTGCGTCGGCTGTATGACCGCACGCGCATCCTGGCAGTGCTCGAGCGTATCAATGAATTCCAGGTGGCCCTGATCGAGAAAGCCGCGCAGCACGCCGGCACCATCATGCCCGGCTACACCCACATGCAGCACGCCCAGCCCTGGGTGTTCGGCCACTACCTGCTGAGTTTCACCTCGCGCCTGCACGACAGCTTCAGCCGGTTGATGCACGCCTATACCCGGGTCAACCGCAACCCGTTGGGCGCGGTAGGCCTGGCGGGCACATCCTGGCCGCTGGACCGTGAACGCACTACGCACTTGCTGGGTTTCGACAGCCTGGTGGAAAACTCCAAGCTGGGCCGCGAAGCCTGGTATGCGGCTGAAACCATCGGCGCTTTGTCCTTTGTCATGGCCGATCTGAATGACCTGGCGACCGACCTGCATATCTGGTCCAGCGTCGAGTTCGCGACGGTGGAAAGCCACGACGGTTACTGCGGCACCAGCAGTATTTTCCCGCAAAAGAAAAACCCCAGCGGCCTGGAGACCATCAAAAAAGCCGCAGGGGGGTCGGTGACCTGGCTCAGCACCGCGCTGGCCACCTTTCGCTCCGAAGGCACCGGCGACCAGGCCATGCGCGACCTGCCGTTGATCCACGACGCCCTTGCCACCACCGAAGGCATGCTGGACCTGTTCACCGGCATCATCGAAACCTTGGTGGTGCACGAAGACCGCATGGCCGAGCTGTTGTCCGGCAGTTGGTGCACGGCCAGTAACCTGGCCGATGTGATTGTGCGTGAGCGCGGTGTCTCGTTCCGCCAGGTGCATCACGTGGTGGCGCGGCTGGTGCGCAACTGCCTGGTGGCGGGTGTCGCTCCGGGCACTGTCACGGGGGCGGCGCTGGATGACGCGGCGTTGGAAACCATCGGCTCCACGCTGGGCTATTCCGATGAGCAGGTCCGTGATGCCCTGAACCCTCGGCGCTTTGTCGAAACGCGTACCTCCACCGGTGGCGTCGGCCCCGGTGAAGTCACCCGCCTGCTGGCGGTCGCGAGAAGCGAGCTGCAGCAGGACCGTGACTGGGTCGCCCAGCACCGGCAACACGTCGCTCGTTCGCGTGCCGACCTGGATGCCGCCGTATCGCGCATCGTCGATTAAAGGAGCAGGCATGGAACAGAATCTGGTAGCCCGTGTGCGTAACCTGAGTGTCGGGTTCGGGCCGCGGGGCAGTGAGTCCGCCGTGGTGCGCGATGTGTCCTTCGAGGTGATGCGTGGCCAAACCCTGGCCATCGTCGGCGAGTCCGGCTCGGGCAAGTCCGTTACATCGATGGCCATGATGGGCCTGGTCAAGCGCGCCGGTGGCCGCGTGTTGTCCGGCTCGATGGAGTTGCACACGCGCAGCAACGCGATCATCGACCTGGTCAACGCCCCCGAGTCGGTGCTGCGTCGCCTGCGGGGGGCGGCCATGTCGATGATCTTCCAGGAGCCGATGACCTCGCTCAACCCGGTGTTCAAGATCAGCGCCCAGCTCACCGAAGCCATCGTGCTGCACAAACGCTGCAGCCGTGCGGAGGCCGAGACGCAGGCCTTGCGCATGCTCGACCTGGTGCGCATCCCCGATGCCCGGCAGGTCATGGGCCGCTATCCCCACGAACTGTCGGGCGGCATGCGCCAGCGCATCATGATCGCCATGTCGTTGGTGTGTGAGCCGACGTTGTTGATCGCCGACGAACCGACCACCGCGCTGGACGTCACGGTGCAGGCGCAGATCCTGCGGATCATCAAGGAACTGCAAGGGGACCTGGCCATGGGCGTGATCTTTATCACCCATGACATGGGCGTGGTGGCCGAAGTGGCCGATCAGGTGATGGTGATGAAGAAGGGCGAGACCGTCGAACACGGCGCGGCCCGCGAGGTATTGCTGGCGCCCCGGCAGCCTTACACCCAGGCATTGCTGGCGGCGGTGCCGAGGATCGGCTCGATGCGCGGCACGTCGTTGCCGGCCAAGTTTGCACTGATCGAGGACAGCACCGAGCAAACCCAGGCATTGCCGCAGCAGGCGCCTGACTACGCCGGTGCGCCGATCCTCAGCGTGAAGGCGCTGTCCATCCGCTACGACCTCAAGGGCGGGCTGCTGGGCAAGGTCCAGCGCCGGGTGCATGCGGTCGAAGGGATCGACTTCGATATCTATCCGGGAGAAACCCTGGCCCTGGTGGGCGAGTCCGGGTGTGGCAAGTCCACCAGCGCCCGTGCGGTAGCCGGATTGATGCCGATCCAGGGCGGGGATATCCGGTTCGGCGGCCAGAACCTCGCCACCCTGAGCAAAAGCGGCATGCAGCGCCTGCGCCGGGATATCCAGATGGTGTTCCAGGACCCCTATGCGTCGTTGAACCCGCGCCTGACCATCGAGGACAGCCTGCTGGAACCGCTGCTGGTGCACCGGATAGCCCAAGGCGAGGCTGCGCGCAAGATCGTGCGCGATTTACTGGAGCGGGTCGGGCTGTCGGCCGAGCATGCCCAACGCTATCCCCACGAGTTCTCGGGTGGGCAGCGTCAACGTATTTGCATTGCGCGGGCGCTGACCCTGTCGCCCAAGCTGATCATCGCCGATGAGGCGGTGTCGGCGCTGGACGTGTCGATCCAGGCCCAGGTGATCAACCTGCTGCAGGACCTGCAACGGGACATGGGCATTGCGTTTCTGTTTATCTCCCACGACCTGGCGGTGGTGGAGCGCGTCAGCCATCGGGTGGGTGTGATGTACCACGGGCGCATCGTCGAAATCGGCCCGCGCCGTGACGTGTTCGAGAACCCGCAGCACGCCTACACGCAAAAATTGCTGAGCGCCGTGCCGTCGGCAGACCTCAATGCGGTCAGGACGCCCTTCAGCCTGATGGAGGAGGCGGTGCCGAGCCGTATCTACGGTGTGAATCACCGTGCGCAGGGCATGAGCTATCGGGAAGTCAGCCCCGGCCATTTTGTGGCGACTTCGGCAGTTGCCTGAGGATTGACGGGCAGGGGAGCGGCTGAATGTCGGCCGCTGCCCGCGAAATATTCCGGTTCTTGTGAATTGTTGTGAAGCGGGTGATTAATGGCCCATTGCCCATGCTACCGTCCGCGACGGGGTATCGTCAGCACGACGATTTCATTCGTTTCATTGAGGGAGCAGCGCCGATGTCTACTACCGTAACGCCCGCGACCGGCGGGCCGAGCACGCCAAAGTCTTCACCGTCCTCGTTCGATGACAAGTTGAACATCGCCAAGTCCAGCAAGGTGATTGCCGACTACATGCGCCAGTCGGGCAAGTCGGCCATTACCAAGCAAGAGCTGACACAGCTCGCTAACAATGCTTCGGGCAAGGTGCCCGCCAATGTGTCCGATGCGGCCAAGTACATGGAGCGTCATCCGGACGTATTCACCGCCATCGAAACCCACGACGTGGCCGGTGCCGATAACCTGTCCGGCGTGTGGAACTTCGATTGGGCGGCCAACGGTGGCCTGAACGGCACCTCGACCGATGCCATCGCCAAGATGCAGGACACCTTTGACCTGGCGATTGCCAAATCGGCGCAGATCACCGAAATCAGCACCGCGAAGAAAGCCGAGCTGGATTCGACCAAGCAACGGCCGCAGAACTGAGTGACGGGCGCTGTCAGGCCTGATAAACGGTTCCCGCGAGGTTGGTCGGGAACCGTTTACCCATCTTTCTTCCTTTCGTGATGTGTTCAGCGCCGATTCAAGCGAAGTGCGCAAGTATACCGATCAGTGAAGGCAATCCAATTGCAGTGCGCCCGCGATTGCCTGCCATCCGTTTATTCACCTCGCTGTCGGAGATGCCTTGATGCTTGTCGTGGTTGCTGTGCTTGCCATCGTTGCCGCGTGCGTGTGGTGGACGTACCCACGGGTGGGGGATGTGCTGTTCGAGGTCATCGCCCGTGTCGAATCGCGGCGCTCACGGCTCAAGGCGATCACCGTGCCGATCAAGGGCATGACCCTGGCGACTTACCAAGGGGGGGAGCGTCACGCGCCAGCCCTGTTGCTGTTGCATGGGTTCAGTGCCGACAAAGGCGTGTGGCTGGGGTTTGCCCGGCACTTTGTCGACGACTACCGGCTGCTGATCCCGGACCTCGCCGGCCACGGTAAAAATGCGTTTGTGGCGGGCGGCGACTACAGCATCGCGGCCCAGGCGCGGCGCATGGTGGCGTTGCTGGATGCGTGCGAGGTCGACAAGGTGCATGTGATCGGCAGTTCCATGGGGGCGTATGTCGCCACCTGGCTGGCGACCCATTACCCGCAGCGGGTGATTTCCCTGGGGCTGATTGGTGCGGCGGGCGTGCACTTGCCGCAACCCAACGAAGTGGAAGAACTGGTCAACCGCGGCGACAACCCGTTCCTGATTCATTCACGGGCACAGTTCGATCGCTTTTTCGCCATGACCATGGCCGCGCCACCCTACATTCCTGAAGTGCTGCTGGCCGCCGAAGCACATACCTACATCCGCCGTCGCGAGGCCTTGACCGAGATCTTCGCCAACTTCTCCGACAGCCCACGCCTGGAACCCTGGCTGCCACAAGTGCGGGTGCCCAGCCTGATCCTGTGGGGTCGCGAAGACCGCATGGTGCCGGTGGCCAGCGCGCACACCTGGCTGGCGGGCATTCCCCATGCGCACCTTGAGATCCTCGACGGCATCGGCCACCTGCCGATGATCGAGTGCACCGAGCAAACCGCGGCGCACTGTCGCCAGTTTCTCGACCGCGCCAAAGTGTATTCCTCGATCCGCCCTTAGCTGTACGGGGCGGTTGGATCCAGAAACCACTACTGTCGCAGGCATACCTCTTCGCTTGGATGCCGCGCCATGTTCATGTCTACCAGCCTGTTGTCGGCCTTTGTGCTGTTCGCCTTTGTGTCGTCGATCACGCCGGGGCCCAACAACACCATGTTGCTGGCGTCGGGGGTGAACTTCGGTTTTCGTCGTTCCATGCCTCACGCGCTGGGGATCAGCGTGGGGTTCATGCTGTTGGTGATTTCGGTCGGGCTGGGGCTGGGTGAGGTGTTCAAGGTCTTCCCATGGGCCTACAGCATATTGCGCTATGCCGGCGCCGCGTACTTGCTGTACCTGGCGTGGAAAATCGCCAACGCCGGGGGCATGTCCGAGGGCAGTGATGCACAGGGCAAGCCGATGACATTCCTGGGCGCCGCAGCCTTTCAGTGGGTCAACCCCAAGGCGTGGATCATGGCGTTGGGGGCGATCACCACCTACACGCCGGCCGAGGGCTACGTGACCAATGTGCTGGTGATTGCCCTGGTGTTTGCCGTGGTCAACTTGCCCAGTGTCTGTGTGTGGGTGGTGTGTGGCAGTGGGCTGCGCAATGTGCTGCGCGAACCGCGCTGGCTGCGGCTGTTCAACTGGTCGATGGCGGGGCTGTTGGTGGTGTCGTTGTACCCGATGCTGGTTGCCAGCTGATATAGCCGCGTGCCGCCATTGACGGGGTTTGATGGGCTACTGCATGCTCGGCGCTGCATGTCAGGCCTGCTACGGGATGTTGCGGCACGAAGCGATTGAACGGGCGTCGGGTTCGAAGTATCGCTTCAGAATCCTTCTATGAGAAACCCGAGCGTGAAGCGTCCCCTCGTCCTTGCTGTGCTCATGGCGGCGTCCGTCGCCGCCCATGCCGACAACCTCGTCGGCATCCGCGCCATCGAAACCACCTACCACCAATTACTCACCGAGCTTGACCGCAGCCGCGGTGGCCGGCCGGATGCCGACACCCGTCAACGCATCACCACGGCCGCCCAGGCGTTCCAGGCGACGATGCAGCGCGATGGCGGTGCGCGTGACAACCTCAACACCGACGTGAAGAACATCGTCGCCTCCCTGAGCGACGGCAGCTACAGCGCCGACGGCAGCATTCGCGCGTTGCAGCGTGATGCCAAGGGCAGCGTGATCGACGCCGGCCCCTGGAAGCCGGCCCTGGCCGGTAACCCCATCGCCGAGCCGATCGGCACCCATCTGAACCAGACCAGCGAAGGCGACTGCGTGGGCATTTCGGTGGTCAAGGCGTTCTCCAACACCCAGATGGGCGCGCAGATCCTGCAACGCGGTGTCACGCTCAATACGGACGGCAGTTTTAATGTGAGCCTGCCGGGCGCGCCTTCAACGGTGTTCCACCTGCAAGCCGCCGACCTCGACCAGTACGGCAAGGGCGACGCGCCCGCTGCGGCGGTGGTAGGGGCGATGTTCCAGTATTTCCACCTCGACCCGGCCAAGGGCTCGCTGCCAACCAACAAGGTCATGGAGCTGCTGGCCGGCCAATACGGTGATCACCAGCGCCTGGCCGATGCCCACAGTTCACCCCAGGACATCACCCAGTTTCTGCTGAGCCACGCGAGTGTGGTGGGCAGCCGGGCGGCCATCGTGTTCGGCGGCAAACCGGCGCGTAATGGGGATTGGTCCAAAGGCGACGGGCATGCCTTTGCGATCATTCATATCGACCCGGCGAGCGGCCAGCTCAGTTACACCAACCCCTGGAACGAGGGTGTGCAGGTGCGCACGATTGCGATCAGCGACCTGGCGGCGCAGGCCGCGGGTACCTCGGCAGATTTCGAAATGGTGACGTTCCGCTGACTACTGCTTAAACCGGGGAGATGGTTGCCAGCAGGCCGATGCCGATGGTCAGCACCAGAAAGCCGAACAGGAAAAGTGCCATCTTGGTCATAAGGCCTCCGAAGGGAAGGGGACGGCAGGGAGATTCCTGCCGTGCTCGACAAGGGTGTCGGGAGTGACGCCATTGTCCGCCCGGGGCAGATTTCGATACAGACGCAGATGCAAAAGAAAAAACCGTATCAGATGGGGTTGTGAGGGCTCAGTACAGGGCTTTGCAGAGCACCGGCTTTATGAAGATCAGGCGTTGATGCCGTGCATTGCACGCCTCGCCCTGTGCCTTAATGTAATCTTCATGCCGGGCAGTGATTGTTGCCAAAAGTGACCGTGGCTGGCGTAGAGACGGCTCTACGCCGATTGATGCAGAGCGAGGATGTATGCGACGTTGGCTGAGCAAGTACCGTTACGCGATCATTTTTTGGCTGTGCTTCGGCATCTTCCGTACCTCGTTGGCCGACTGGAACCCGATCCCCTCCGGCTCCATGCGCCCGACCCTGGTGGAAGGCGATGTGGTGTTGGTCAACCGTGTCGCCTATGACCTCAAGCTGCCGCTCACGGACATCTCCGTGGCCGAGTTGGCCAACCCGCAACGCGGCGACGTGGTGACGTTTTCCTCGCCCAAGGACGGCGAGCGCCTGATCAAGCGCATCGTCGGCATCCCCGGCGACACCCTGCAAATGAAGGACGAGGTGCTGTGGGTCAACGGTGTGCCGGCCATCTATCAGGATGAGCAGGCGATCAGCGAACCCATGGGGCCGGGGCAGACCATCCCGGGCATCAAGCTCACTGAACTGGCCAACAGCAGCCGGCGCACCGTGCAGTTCATGCCGGCCGTGCGCGCCGCACGGGACTTCGGCCCGGTGGTGGTGCCGGCCGACAGCTACTTCATGCTCGGCGACAACCGCGACAACAGCGCCGATTCACGCTACATCGGCTTTGTGCCGCGCCGCCTGTTGATCGGGCATGCGCACCATATCCTGGCCTCCGCGAAGATCCTCGATAACTGGATGCCACGATTTAGCCGCTTTGGCTCGCCAATCCTCTAAGATAGCGCCCACTGCATCAACAATAAGAGTGGGCCAACCCTCGATGGAAAGACGCCAATTCAGCGGTGGCATGAAAGGCAAGAACCTGCGCTACCTGAATGAAAACCCGCAACAGCCGACGCCGGCCACCCGCGTCGGCTTCTTGTTGCTCGAACATTTCTCCCTGCCGGCCTTCACCCAGACCCTCGACACCCTGGTGACCGCCAACCTGTTGCGCCCGCAACTGTTTGCCACACGCACCTTCGGCTGGGGCGATGGCGAAGTCATCAGCGACCTGGGCCTGGTGATCCGCCCGGATGCGCGCCTTGAACCGGCAGTGATGCAAGACCTTGACCTGCTGGTGATCTGCGGCGGTTTTCGCACCGAGCTCAAGGCCAGTGATGAGTTCAACCAGTTGCTGTGCAGCGCCGCCGAACACGGCGTGAACCTCGCCGGGTTGTGGAATGGCTCCTGGTTCCTCGGCCGCGCCGGGTTACTGCAAGGCTACCGCTGCGCCATCCACCCCGAACACCGCCCGGCGCTGGCGGAAGTGGCCAAGGCGGCGCAGGTCACCAGCGAACCCTACGTGATCGACCGCGACCGCCTCACGGCCTCCAGCCCTTCGGGCGCTTTCCACATGGCGCTCGACTGGATCAAGAGCCTGCACGGCAAGGCGCTGGTCGAAGGCATCGAAGACATTCTGTCCTTCGAAGAGTCGCGCTACCGGCGCATCAAGCCGACCGAAAACGTGTGCGTCAGCGCGCCCCTGCGTGAAGTGGTCAAGCTGATGGATTCCAACCTCGAAGAACCCCTGGAGCTGGACCAACTGGCGGTCTACGCCGGTCGCTCGCGCCGTCAGTTGGAGCGGTTGTTCAAGGAGCAACTGGGCACCACCCCGCAACGCTATTACATGGAACTGCGGGTCACCGAGGCGCGGCGGCTGTTGCAGCACACCGAGCTGTCACAGGTGGACGTGCTGGTGGCGTGCGGGTTTGTGTCGCCGAGTCATTTCAGCAAGTGTTACAGCGCGTATTTCGGATATCGCCCCTCCAAGGAGAAACGGTTGGTCAAGTAGCATGGCCCCTGTTTGTCTGGATGGGCTTTTTATCAAGGAATGCTGATGTCTGTTACGTGTGTGGACCGCTATCGCGGGAGTTTGCTGGGGTTGGCGTGCGGTGATGCGGTGGGCACCACCGTTGAATTCAAGCCTCGGGGCTCGTTTGAACCCCTGGTGGATATGGTGGGCGGTGGCCCGTTCAACCTGAAGCGTGGCCAATGGACCGACGATACGTCGATGGCGCTGTGCCTCGCCGAGAGCCTGATACGCAAGGGCGGCTTCGATGCCGCGGACCAGATGGGGCGTTACCTGAACTGGTGGACATGGGGCTATTTGAGCTCGACGGGCGAGTGTTTTGATATCGGCCTGACGGTGCGTACCGCGTTGGCGAAGTATCAGGAGGACGGTGACCCGTTTGCGGGCTCTACCGACCCGTTTTCTGCGGGCAATGGTTCGCTGATGCGCTTGGCACCGGTGGTGTTGTTTTATTTCCCGGACCGGGAAAAGGTTCGCCTCTACAGTGGTGAAAGTTCGCGAACGACCCACGCCGCTCAAGAGGCCATCGAGTGTTGCTGGCTGCTGGCCGAAGCGCTGTCAAATGCCTTGGACGGACGCCCCAAGGACCAGGTTCTACAGCTATCTCATCTCACAGTGAGCGCGCCCAAAGTCGAGGCCATCGCACGCGGTGAGTACCGCGACAAACCCCGAGAAGACATCATCGGCTCGGGGTATTCGGTGGCGGCACTGGAGGCAGCATTCTGGTGTTTTCATCACACCCACAGCTTTGCTGGCGCCGTGTTGGCGGCGGCCAACCTGGGCAACGATGCCGACACCACGGCCGCCATCGTAGGGCAACTGGCTGGCGCTTTTTACGGTGTACAAGGTATCCCGGCGCACTGGCTGGATACCTTGCATATGCGCGATGAGATCCAGGAGATGGCCGACGCGCTATTGAAGGCTTCTCAAAACCTGTCCAGTTGATAGGACGCAATCGTAGGCAAGCCTGAGAATGTCGGGGCTGGTGAAGCTAATTGCCCCACCATCTCCGCCGTCACCGCCGCCTGCGTCAACCCCAGGTGCTGATGCCCGAACGCAAGCAGCACCTTGCCGTCGCACACCCGGTCGATGATCGGCAACGAGTCCGGCAGGGAGGGCCGAAAGCCCATCCAGGGGGTGGCGTTGCGGGTGTTCAGGTCTTCGCGGAACAAGCCCTGGCTCAAGCGGTGCAGTTGCCAGGCGCGTTGCATGTTGGCCGGGCGTTCCAGCCCGGCGAATTCCACCGTGCCGGCCAGGCGCAAGCCGCCGGCCATGGGCGTCATGATGAACTTGCGCTCAAGCGACGTAACGGCAAACGGCAAGCGTTGATGTTCATGGGGCAGCATCAGGTGGTAACCACGCTCGGTGTCCAGCGGCACGTGTTTGCCCGTCAGCGCTGCGGTGAGCCTGGCTGAATGGGCGCCGCAGGCGATCAGCACCTGGCGGGCCGCGAAGGTACCTTGATCACAGACTAACGAAACGCCATCGGCGTGTACTCGGCCATCCACGGCGCGTTGCTTGAGAAACTGCACGCCCTCGGCCTTGGCGGCGCTGACCAGCTCGCACACCACCTGGTACGGGTCGAGAAAATGCCCGGTGGCGGGGAAGAACAGCCCGCCTTGAATACCCTCGCTCAATTGCGGCGCGGCTTCACGGATAGCATCGCCAGACCAGTAGGCCACCGGCACGTTTTGCTGCTGCATGCGCACCTGCACCGCATCAAGGGCGGCACGGGAGTCGGCGCGTTCATACACCAGCAGCGAGCCGTCTTCGCGCAACAACTGCGGGCGCCCGATAGACCCCAACACACGTTGCCAGGCACCCAGGCTGCCTTCGTTCAGCGCGCGGATACCCGCCACGGTACGCCGGTAGCTGGTCGGGCGCAGGTTGAGCAGCAGGCGCACAAACCAGGGCAGGGCGCGGGGCAGGTACTTCCAGTCCAGCCGCAGCGGGCCCATGGGGTCCAGCAGCATGGCGGGCAGGCGCTTGAGGATCGATGCGTCGGCGATGGGAAACACCTGCTCGGTTGCCAGGTGCCCGGCGTTGCCGTAGGACGCGCCCATGCCCGGTTCTTGCGGGTCTATCACAACGACGCGCAGGCCCTGACGCGCCAATTGCAGGGCAGAGGCGACGCCGATGATGCCGGCGCCAACAACGGCGATGTCTGCGCGGTGGGAGTCGGGCATGGTTTAGGCCTCTCTCTGGCCGTTGAGCAAGCGTCGCAACAGCAGCGGGTTGCCGTGTTGCAGGGCGTCGGGCAGCAGGGTGTCGGGGAAGTCCTGGTAGCACACCGGGCGCAGGAACCGCAGGATTGCCGCCGTGCCGACCGAGGTGCTGCGCGAGTCGGAGGTGGCTGGGAACGGCCCGCCGTGGACCATGGCGTCACACACTTCCACCCCCGTCGGCCAACCGTTGACCAGCAAGCGTCCGGCCTTGCGCTCCAGCACCGGGAGCAATGCCTTGGCGCAGGGCAAGTCAGCCTCATCCAGGTGCAAGGTGGCCGTGAGTTGGCCTTCGAGGTGTTCGGAAACCTCGCGTACTTCAGCTTCGCTTGTGCAGATCACCACCAGCGAGGCCGCGCCGAATACTTCAGCTTGCAGGTGCGTGTTGGTCAAAAACGCCTTGGCCTGGGTGACGAACAGATGGGCTTGGCCCTGGTTCGGTCCCTGGGCTTCCAGGCCTTTGGCGACAACGTTGGCATGGGCTGCCAAGCCGCCGACGCCCGTTTGGTAAGCGCTGAAAATGCCGGGCGTGAGCATGGTCTGGGCGGCGCACTGTGCGAGGTGTTCACCGGCCGCGCCGATGAAGCGATCCAATCCGGTTCCAGCGATGGCAATCACCAGGCCGGGGTTGGTGCAAAACTGCCCGGCGCCCTGGGTCAGCGAGGTGACAAACCCTTGGGCCAAACCTTCAGCCCGCGCTTCAAGTGCCGCAGCAAACAGGTACACCGGGTTGATCGAACTCATTTCGGCATACACCGGAATCGGCTCCGGCCGTGCCTGTGCCGCCTGGGTCAAGGCAACGCCACCGCTGCGCGAACCGGTAAACCCGACCGCCTTGATACGCGGGTCAGTCACCAGCGCAATGCCCACCTCACGGCCTGAGCCGTACAGCAGCGAAAACACACCGTCTGGCAGTCCGCACTGATTGACCGCCTGGGCCACCGCGCGCCCCACCAGCTCACTGGTGCCCGGGTGTGCACCATGGGCCTTGACGATCACCGGGCAACCCGCGGCGAGTGCCGACGCCGTATCGCCGCCTGCTACGGAAAAGGCCAGCGGGAAATTGCTGGCGCCAAACACCGCCACCGGGCCCAACGGCACATGGCGTTGGCGCAGGTCGGCACGGGGCAGGGGCTGGCGCTCGGGTTGTGCGGTGTCGACGCGCACGTCCATCCATTCACCGGCGCGCACGGTACGGGCAAAGGTGCGCAGTTGCCCGCAGGTCCGGCCGCGCTCACCGAGAATGCGCGGGCGCGGCAGGCCGGTTTCGGCCACGGCGCGTTCAATCAGCTCATCGCCCAAGGCTTCGATCTTGTCAGCGATGGTTTCAAGAAACGTCGCGCGGTCCGCCAGGGAGGTTTCACGGTAAGTGTCAAAAGCGGCCCAGGCCAAGGCGCAGGCTTGAGCGACATGCTCGCCGTTGCCACCGGCGTAGGCCGGTTCCAACGCTGTGTCGGTGGCGGGGTTGATGGCCCGGATCGCTTCGCGATTGCCAGAGAGTGAGTGCTGACCGATCAGCATCTTGCCCGTCAGAGTCATAGGGTCGTCCTGAAAAAAAGAGGGTGGGCCGCTGTGAGAACCACAGCGGCGCGCAGGGTCAGGCTACGTTCTGTTCAGCCGACCAGTTGGCATACCACTGGCGGAACAGCGCGTATTGCTGCTCGGCATAGCGGCGCTGGGCGTCGCTGAGCACGTCGGTCTCGTTGAAATGCAGGGCGTAGCCCTGGTCGCCGTTGAGCACCATCAAGTGCTTGTAATACAGCACCAGGTCGCAGCCTTCGTCGAAGGACGACAGCACTGCCAGCGCCGCTTCCAGTTCACGGGCCAGGCGACGGGCCTTGGCATCGCCCTTGGCGGCTCTTTTGCTCAGCGCCACCAGGTGCAGCACTTCTCGTGGCAGCGCGTTGCCGATGCCGGTGATGGCGCCGGTGGCGTTGCAGTTGACGAAACCGTGGACCACTTGGGTATCGACGCCGACCATCAGGGTCACGGCATCGTCCTGGGAGGTGATGTTCTCTGCGGCGTAACGCAGGTCGGCACCGCCGCCGAATTCCTTGAAGCCAATCAGGTTAGGGTGTTCGCGGCGCAGTTCGAAGAACAGGTCGGCGCGGGTGGCGAAGCCGTAGTACGGGCTGTTGTAGATCACCGCCGGCAGGTTAGGCGCGGCATTGAGGATCGCGGCAAAGTGGGCCTTTTGTGCGGTGGCCGAAGCACCCCGCGACAGCACCCGTGGAATCACCATCAAACCGTGGGCGCCGACCTTGGCGGCATGGGCGGCGTGGGCCACGGCTTCACGGCTGTTCACCGCGCCGGTGCCGACGATAGTCGGTACGCCGGCCGCAACCAGGCGCGCCACGCCTTCCTGGCGTTGGGCTTCGGTGAGCAACGGCCAGTCACCCATGGAGCCGCAATACACCACGGCGCTCATGCCGATGTCGATCAGTTCACGGCCCTTGGCGACCAGTGCGTCGAAGTCTGGCTGGCGCTCGGCGGTGCACGGGGTCATCAGCGCGGGGATGCAACCGGTGAAGATGTTGTCGCTCATTGTTCTTGCTCCTTACAACGTTCAGATAAACACGGCGGGGGCTCAGATGCCCCAGGCGAAAGGGTCTTGCTCGTCGATCAGCAGGGTGCTGTCGGCGGTCATGTAGGCGCGGCCGGTGATGAAGGGGCTCACGTGTTCGCCATCCCATTCATAACGGCCTTCGAATTGGCTACCGGTGATGCTGGCTTGTACCCAGGTTTCACCGGGCTGCAATTTCCTGTCGGCGGCCAGGCACGCGAGTTTGGCGCTGGTGCCGGTGCCGCACGGCGAGCGGTCGTAGGCTTTGCCGGGGCACATCACGAAGTTGCGGCTGTTGGCGTGGGCGTCGTCGGCGAACAGTTCGATGTGGTCGATCAGTGCGCCGTCCGCCCCGTGGATGCCCTGGTCTTCCAGGGCCTTGAGCATCGCCCAGGTGTAGTCGGTGAGGGCGTCGACGTTGCCCATGTGCAGGACCTGGCCGTGGTCCGACACCAGGAAAAACCAGTTGCCGCCCCAGGCAATATCCCCGAGCACCTCGCCGTAGCCCGGAACCTGGACCGCCACCTGCTGGCGCAAGCGGTAGGCTGGCACGTTGCGCAGGGTCACGGCGCCGTCGGCGTGCAGGGTGGCAGTCACCGGGCCCACTGGCGTATCAATCGTGTGATTCCCCGGCGTGATGCGCCCCAAGTGGTGCAACGAGGCAACCAGGCCGATCGTGCCGTGGCCGCACATGCCCAGGTAACCGGCGTTGTTGAAGAAGATCACCCCGCAGGTTGCCCCGGGCGTGACGGGTTCGCAGTACAGCGCACCCACCAACACATCATTGCCACGCGGTTCCAGTAGGCAGGCACGGCGCCATTGATCGTGCTGGGTGCGCAGGTTGTGCAGTTTGTCGGCGATGGTCGCGCCGGTGAGTTCGGGGAACCCGTTCATCACCAGGCGCGTGGGTTCTCCGCCGGTGTGGGAGTCGATAACGTGCAGCCGTTTCATAGAACGCTCCATCAATGGGTAGCCGGGGACAGTGGGGCGCGGTAGGGGGCTTCGCTGACGGCTTCGCTTTCGTCGTCTTCGGTTTCCAGGCGTACCAGGTGCGCCGGCACACCAGTCGCCGCGCCCCAGTAATAGATGCCCAAGGCGCAGACCGCGACGACCACCGTGTCAAACGGATGGCTGATTACGCCGATGCCACCAAAACTGCCGAGCTTGGACAGCAGGATGGTCACCGCGTAAAAGCCGATCAGCCACGCCGACGAGCGCACTTGTTGCTTGAGATTCAGGTGGGCGGTGGGCACCCAGCGCGCGCACAACAGGTACACCACGAACATCAGGATCTGCAGGCCGAGCAGCCAGGACACGGTGCTCCACCCCGACCAGTACACGATCAGCGCCGCGATGATGAACGACAGCGGGCCGAGCACGCCCAGGCCCTTGACCCGGAACGGGCGCACCATGCCGGGGGCGTTGCGGCGCAGGGCGGCGACGGTGACCGGGGCCACGGCGTAGCTCAGGATCAGCGCAGCCGAGACCACGTTGATCAGCGCTTCCCAGGACGGGAACGGTAGGGTCCAGAACACCGACAGGCCAAAGGTCAGCCACAGCGCCGGGCGCGGGATGCCGGATTTCTCATCGATACGCGTGAAGATCTTGAAGAACGTGCCGGTCTGCGCCCAGCCATACACCACACGCGGCGTGGCGTTCATGTAGATGTTGCCGCAGCCGCTGGGAGAGATCACCGCATCGGCCACCACCAGGTAGGCCAGCCAACCCACGCCCAGGGCCAGGGCAATGTCGCGGTAAGGCAGGGCCAGTTCCTTGCTGATCCCGGCCCAGCCGTTGGCGAGCATTTCGGTGGGCACGCCGCCGAGGAAGGCGGTTTGCAGCAGCACGTAGATGGCGGTGGACAGCAGTACCGACAGGATCAGGGCGATGGGAATGGTGCGCTGCGGGTTCTTCACCTCGCTGGCCACCGAGATGATCGGCGTCAGGCCCAGGTAGGCGAAGATTACGCCCCCGGCCGAGACCGCCATTTCAATCCCCGACAGGCCGAACGGCGCAAAACCGTGGACCTGGAAGTTCGCCGGCTTGAAGAAGGTGAACAGCACGCCTATCACCAGCAACGGCACGATGAACTTGAACACGCTCACCAGGTTGTTGGCGATGGCGAAGGTCTTGACGCTGCGGTAGTTGAGGATGAAAAACAGGCAGAGCAGGGCGAACTGCACCAGCCAGCCGAGGGTGGTCGGGTCACTGGAACCGGCCTTGGTCAGCTCGGGGAACCACGCCGCTGCGTATTGGCGCGAGGCGACCACTTCAATCGCCACCAGGCTTGAAAACGCGATCAGCGTGATAAAGCCCATCAGGTAGCCCAGCAACGGGCCGTGGGAGTAGACCGGGTAGCGCACCACGCCACCGGCACGAGGCAACGCAGCACCCAGTTCGCAGTAGACAATGCCCAGCAACAGCACGGCAAAACCGCCGAGCAACCAGGAAAAAATCCCGGCCGGGCCTGCGATGGCCGACACGTGGCTGGCCGCGAATAACCAGCCCGAACCGAAGATGGCACCCAGCCCGATAAAGGTGAGGTCCATCAGTGAAAGTTGTTTCTTGAACTTGCCTTGACCTGACATGTTGGCGCCTTCTTGTGAGTTATTGGATAGGCATGCAGTGGCGATATCGTGAACCGATCAGCCCGGCCGCGATTGATGTTTTACGCAAGCGGGAATGACGAATTCGGCACAATGGCCGGCGCTCGACAGCGCCCTGGGCATGGGGCAATCTGCTCGGCGTCAGTGCCAGAATCAGAGGGTGAAAGTCATGCTGCAAAGCGCGTTTGCAAGCCTTTGCCAGGGGGACGAGGCCAATCGCCCCCAGAGCATCGAGCAGCTGTTGGCCGGGGTGGCGCAGCTGTTGCCGATGCTGGATGTGATCCCCAACGCGGCGATCTTTATCAAGGATGTCGACGCGCGCTACGTGCTTGCCAACCGCACCCTGGTGCAACGCTGCGGCCTGCGGCAGCTGCAACCATTGCTGGGCAAAACCAGCGCCGACGTGTTCCCCGCACAACTGGGGCCGGGGTACACCGAGCAGGACCGGCGCGTGCTTGAAGAAGGCCTGGTGCTCGAAGATCAGTTGGAGTTGCACCTGTACGGCAGCCGCGAACCCGGCTGGTGCCTGACCCACAAGTGGCCGTTGTACAACCACGCCTGCGAGATCATCGGGTTGGCCGGTATTTCGGTGGACTTGCAATCGGCCAGCGAAACCCACCCGGCGTACCAGCGCCTGGCGGCGGTGGACGAGCACATCCGCCAGCACTTCAACCGCCGCGTCACCTTGGGTGAACTGACCCGCATCGCCGGGATTTCCGTGGCGCAGCTGGAGCGCTACTGCAAGCGCGTGTTCCACCTGACACCGCGCCAGATGATCCAGAAAGTCCGCTTGGAACACGCGCACCGGCTGTTGCATACCGACCTGCCGATCACCGAGGTGGCGCTGCAATGCGGCTACACCGATCACAGTGCGTTCACCCGCCAGTTCAAGGCGTTGACCGGGTTTACGCCCAGGCAGTATCGGCAACTGGCCTGACTGCCCGGGATATCCAATGCAACGAATGCCGCCCGTTGCCGCTCCTATGCTTACGAGTAACCTTTCACGACGGCAGGTATCAGGCTTATGACGGCGGCGGACAAGGACCATGTGAACTGGCTGGTGGAACAATCGATGCTGCACGCGGCGCGCCAGCGGGCCAGGCTGTATTCGGGGCAGGGCCGGTTGTGGCAGCAACCCTATGCGCAGACGCGGCCGCGCGATGCGTCGGCGTTGTCATCGGTGTGGTTCACCGCGTACCCGGCGTCCATCGTCACCCGTGAAAACGGCACGGTGCTCGAAGCGTTGGGCGACGAGGCACTATGGCAGGCCTTGTCGAAAATCGGCATCCAGGGCATTCATAACGGCCCGTTGAAAAAGTCCGGTGGCCTGTCGGGTACCGAACACACGCCGACCATCGACGGTAATTTCGACCGCATCAGCTTCGAGATCGACCCGCAACTGGGCACCGAGGCGCAGTTGCAGGCCCTGACACGCATGGCCGCCGCGCACAACGCGGTGATCATCGACGACGTGATCCCGTCCCACACCGGCAAGGGCGCCGACTTCCGCCTCGCCGAAATGGCCTATGAAGACTATCCCGGCCTGTACCACATGGTGGAGATCCGAGAAGAAGACTGGGCGCTGTTGCCGGATATCACCCCGGGGCGTGATGCGCAGAACTCAAGCCCGCAGCAGGTCGATGCGTTGCGCGACAAGCATTACATCGTCGGCCAGTTGCAAAGGGTGATCTTCTTCGAGCCCGGGGTGAAGGAAACCGATTGGAGCGCCACGCCAGTGGTGGTGGGTGTGGATGGCAAACCACGCCGCTGGGTGTACCTGCACTATTTCAAGGAGGGCCAGCCGTCGCTGAATTGGCTGGACCCTTCGTTTGCCGCGCAGCAGATGATCATTGGTGATGCCCTGCACGCCATTGATGTGATGGGCGCGAAGATCCTGCGCCTGGATGCCAATGGCTTTCTCGGCGTGGAGCGCAAGCTGGACGGCACCGCGTGGTCGGAAAGCCACCCGTTGTCGATCACCGGCAACCAGCTGCTTGGCGGTGCGATCCGCAAGGCCGGCGGCTTCAGCTTTCAGGAATTGAACCTCACGGTCGACGATATCGCCGCCATGTCCCACGGCGGCGCCGATTTGTCCTATGACTTCATCACCCGCCCGGCTTACCAGCATGCATTGCTGATGGGTGACACCGAGTTCCTGCGCCTGATGCTGCGCGAGATGCACAGCCAGGGCATCGACCCTGGTTCGCTGATCCACGCCCTGCAGAACCACGACGAACTGACCCTGGAACTGGTGCATTTCTGGACCTTGCACGCCCACGACAGTTACCCCTACCAAGGCCAGACGTTCCCCGGCAACAGCCTGCGCGAGCACATCCGCGAGCAGATGTACGAGCGTTTGGCCGGAGAACAGGCACCGTACAACCTCAAGTTCGTGACCAACGGTGTGTCCTGCACCACCGCCAGTATCATCACCGCTGCGCTGGGCATTCGCGACCTGGAAGCCATCACGCCCGCCGATATCGTGCAGATCCGCCAGATCCATTTGCTGCTGGTGATGTACAACGCGATGCAGCCCGGGGTGTTTGCCTTGTCCGGCTGGGACCTAGTGGGCGCTCTGCCGCTCGCAGCCGATGAGGTGGCGCACCTGATGACCGATGGCGATACGCGCTGGATCCATCGCGGTGCCTATGACTTGGTGGACCTGAACCCCGAGGCGGTGCTCTCCGCAGGGCAAATGCCGCGTTCGAAAACCTTGTATGGCAGCTTGAACAGCCAGCTGCAGGACCCTGAATCCTTCGCGTCGCAGCTGCAGAAAATTCTGGCGGTACGTCGGGCCTACGACATCGCCGCCAGCCGCCAGATCCTGGTGCCCGATGTGGAGCACCCCGGCTTGCTGGTGATGGTCCACGAACTGCCGGCCGGGAAGGGCACGCAAATCACCGCGCTGAACTTTGGCGCGACACCCATCACCGAAACCTTGCACCTGCCCGACATTGCGCCCGGGCCGGTGGTGGACATCATCAATGAACGGGTCGAGGGCGACCTGACTGCCGAAGGGGATTTCACCATCACCCTGGATGCCTATGAGGGCCTGGCGCTGCGGGTGGTCAGCAGTACGCCGATGCTGTAGCAGGTTTCATGGAATAAAGGCGCGCACCGAGGCGTTCCATCAGTAACCGTCACCGCCTCGGAGCACGCACACCATGTCATCGATCACCCGACAAGCCCTCAAGAGCTTCGAAAACGCGCCCAACCCGCGTTTCAAACAGGTCATGCAAAGCCTGGTGCGCCACCTGCACGCGTTTGCCGACGAGGTGGAACTGACCGAGGAGGAATGGTGGGAGGGCATTCGCTTCCTGACCGATACCGGCCATATGTGCGATGGGTTTATCCGCCAGGAATTCATCCTGCTGTCGGACACCCTGGGGCTGTCGATGCTGGTGGATGAGATCAACCATCGCCAAGTCGCCAACGGCACCGAAACCACGGTGTTCGGGCCGTTCTATATCGACGGCATGCCGGACCGCGCCTTTGGTGAAAACATGGCATTCACCCCGGGCGACGCCACGCTGATCCACGGGCGTGTGCTGGATACTCACGGTCAACCCATGGCCGATGTGGTGCTGGATGTTTGGCAGACCGCCAGCAATGGCATGTATTCCGGGCAGGATGTCGACCAACCCACTGGCAACCTGCGCGGCCGCTACCGCACCGACGCCAACGGCAATTTCGCGATTCGTACCATTTTGCCGGTGTGCTACCCGGTGCCGACCGACGGGCCGGTGGGGCGCATGCTCGACGCCGCCCAGCGCCTGGCCTGGCGGCCGGGGCATGTGCATTTCGTGCTGGAACGTCCGGGTTACACCCGGCTGGTCACGCACCTGTTTACCGAGGGCGACCCGTACCTGGGCTCGGACGCGGTGTTTGGGGTCAAGCAGTCGTTGCAAGTGGTCTATGAGGACCGTGCTGAGCAAGATGAGTTGTCTGCTCAGGTCGGGATGCCGTTGCCGTTCAAGCGGGCGTATTACGAGTTTGTGCTGGAGAGCGAGTGAAGCGTCTGCATCAGCACGTCTTTCAGGCACGTCGCCGCCGGGGTCAAGGCGCGCCCGGCTGAGCTGAGGAACACATGCACGGAGGGCAGCGCCGGCAAGGCTTGGGTGGCACTGATGGCTTCCAGGCCCTGGGGCGCACTCATCTGCGTGCGCAAGGTAATACCCAGGCCGGCATTGACCGCCGCCCACAAGCCGGAGACGTTGGCGGTGGTAAACGCGATTTCCCAGGGGATCCCCGCTTCATCCAGCGCATTGATCGCCGCCGTGCGGAAGAAACACGGCGCTTCCAGCACCGCCAGTTGCACCGGTTCGCCGGCCTTCAACTGGTCGCCGGGGCGGCCGATCCACGCCATCGGCACGGTGGACAACACCTGGGCTTCCACGCTGACCTTGCCACTGAGCAACACACTCAGGTCAAGCTGGCCCTTTTCCAGGCGCTCGATCAGCGCGACGTTGCGGTCTACCGTGGCTTCGATGCGGATGTTGGGGTAGCAGCATTTGAACTGCTGCAACGCCAGGGGCAGCCAGGTGTGGACCAGGTCTCCGGAAAAGCCGAAACGCACCACGCCTTTGACTTTGATGCCGCTGATCACGGTGACGGCCTCGTCGTTCAGGTCAATCATGCGCCGGGCGTAGGCCAGCAATATTTCTCCGGCCTCGGTGAGCACACGTCCGCGACCTTGCTTGCGAAACAGCGGTTGGCCGATGCGGTGCTCCAGCTTCTGGATCTGCTGGCTGACGGCCGACTGGGAGCGCCCGACCTTATCGGCCGCACGGTTCATGGCCCCCAGTTGCTGGGCGGCGATCAGGGTGCGTAGCACGTCCAGGTCCAGATCGATGGGCATGGGGTTCCTGCCTGTGAGTGAGTGGGTGGAACCGCCGAATCCCTGGCGGTGTGTGGCGTTGGATCAGTGGGTGCGCACGTAGGCGATTTCGCCGTACACGCCCGGGCCACCAATCGTGGGGTGCGGGACGGTAAACGTGGCGTGCTCGGAATCGACGGTGTAGGGCCAGGTCAGCTTGGCGCCTTCCCAGTTGGCGTAGGTGGCGTGCTCCACATGCAGGGTAATGGTGTGGTCCTTCTCGTTGACGGTGTAGGTGCCGAAGTGGCATTGGGTGCCCACGACTGTTGCGCGGTACTCCTCGGGGGTGCCTTTGCTCTTGTCATTGGCGGCGAACCTGGGGCGCACTTTGCTCATGATCTGCAGCGAGTAATGACCGGTGGCGTCGAAATTCAGCGTGCCTTGCGGGTCATCGCCGTACAGGTGAACGCGGGTACCATCGGGGTTGATGTTGTCCGAGGCGGTGAGGGTCCAGGTGCCTTGCAGGGGAACGGCAGCGTAGGCGGGCAGTGTCAGTGCCAGCGGCACCAGGCACGTCAGGGTGCGAATCAGGGTTTTGCCAAGCATCATGTTTTTCTCCAGCCTTTGGGTGAATGCGAGCGCCGAGCCTAGCAACGGCGCTTTCACCGCACTAACGGATAGTGTGAACGTGAGACTGTTGAAAAACTGAAGCCTTGGTGAACAACGAACCTGTGGCGAGGGGTAAACGGGGGGCGTCATAATCCGTTTTCCAAAGCATTCAGAGGCGCATAAGCCGTTCGGGGTGCCCGTCTGCGTTATGCTATGATAATCATAGTTACTTTTCAGAGGCAACGTCCGTATGTCGTTGAAGAAGAAACTTGCGCCTGAAACCCTGTGCCCGGTCTCCCGCGCGGAGGAGATCGTGGGCAGCAGTTGGACGGTGCTGGTGCTGCGCGAATTGTTCATGGGCAACCATCGATTCGACGAAATCCAGGTACAAAGCGGCGGCACGCCGCAAATGATTGCTGCGCGCCTCAAAGGCCTGGAAGCCGATGGGATGGTGGAGCGCCGGCCTTACAGCGAGCGGCCTTTGCGCTACGAATATTTCCTCACGCCAAAAGGCGAGGGGTTCTATTCGGTGGTACTGGCGTTGCGCGCCTGGGGCGAAACCTGGTGCAAGTCCCCGGGCGAGGACAGGGCGGTGAATTACATCCATGTGCCCTGCGGCCAGCCTGCTGGCTTGGGCCCATTGTGTGAGCATTGCGGTGAGCCGCTGCGGCGGGGCGAACTGGTGGGTGAGCTGAGCGAGGGGTATGCCCTGGAACGCCAGTTGCGCCGTGAGGGCGCCTAACCCAGGCCGTCGGTGATGGCCTGGATCAGCAACTGATTGGCCAGTCGCAAGTTGCCCGGGCGTGGCGAGTGCGTGACCCAGATGCCCATCTTGAGCTGGAAGTCCTCGATGCTGACCACCGACAACGCGTGCGCGTACGGGTTGCCGGGCAACAGCGTCGCCGGGATCAGCCCCAGGCCCAGGCCTGCCGCGACCATGCGCATTTGCATGGCGGCGCCGTGGGTGTCCACCGCGAGTTTGAGCGTGTGCCCGCGCCCGCCCATGGCCGCCTCCAGGGCCGCCCGATAGCCGCAGCCCTTGGGGTTGAGCACCCATTCTTGAGCGGCCAGGTGTTTGATCTGGGTGGCAGCATTCACCAGGGGTTTTGATTGGCTCTGCACCACCAGGATATCGAGGGTGGTCACCCGTTGACCTTCCAGCGCAGCGGGTGGGCGGCTGGACGCCGGCAACATCAGCGTGGCGGCATCCAACTCCCCGGTCAGCATCTGCTGCTCCAGTTCGGAACTCCAGTCGGTGATGATCTGCAATTCAAGGCTCGGCAGTTGCTCGCGCATGCGGGTGACTACGTCAAACATCACGGCGTCCGCGACGATCTGCGTCAGCCCCACGCGAAATCGCCCGCTGGGCATTGCGCTTTCTTGAGGCAGGCTGAGCAAATGCTCGGCGTCGCGCAACAGGCCCACGGCCAATTCGTACACGCGGTGTCCCATGGCCGTTGGCAAGGGCGGGCGGGTGGTGCGATCGAGCAGCGCTTCGCCCAGGGTCTCTTCCAGGTGCTGGATGCGGCGGGACACGGCGGACTGGGTCAAGCACAAGCTCTGCGCCGCTTTGGTCAGTGAAGCGCTTTCAATCACCGTGACGAAGGCTTTCAGGTCCTGGAATAGCATGCGTATTACTCATCATCTTTTCGAAAATTATGCGCTTGATGAATCATGGCGTCGAGACTAGCGTTGTATCACCGGCCACCGACCTGGATTGGCCATTGACCCGTTAAGGATTTCCCCATGCCTTTAGTTCGAATCGACCTGGCTGCCGACACCAGCGCCGAAACCGCAGCCGCCATCGGTGATGTGGTGTATGCCGCAATGACGAGCGTTGCCAACGTGCCGGAGCACGATAAATTCCAGATCATCAACCGCCATGCCAAGGATGAGTTGGTGTACCCGGCGGCCGGCTACCTGGGCATTTCCTACACGCCAAAAATCGTGTTTATCCAGGTCACCTGGAACGCCGGGCGCACCATCGAAGTGAAAAAGGCTTTCTACAAATTCATCGCCGAAGGCATCCACGCCAAGACCGGGCTGCGCAAGGAAGACGTGTGGATCAGCCTGGTGGACGTGAAGCGCGAAGACTGGTCCTTCGGCAACGGCGAGATGCAATACGCGCCCACCGAGTGATCTGAACACGGAAAAAAGGGGCGACTCCTGTGGGAGTCGCCCCTTTTTTTATCCGGCGTTCAGCGCTTGCAGAAACGCGCCGTGTTGCAGGGTCTGGGAAAACATCGGCAAGGTGAACTGCTCGGCGGCGTGCTGTTGTTCGTCACTGAAGGTGGCGGTGCAGTCGGTGAGGGTGACCACGTCGTAGCCCTTTTCATAACCGGAACGCACGGTGCCTTCGACGCAGCAGTTGGTCAGGAAGCCTGCGACCACCAGGTTCTGGATGCCGTTGTTGCGCAGTACCAGGTCCAGGCCGGTGGTGGCAAAGGCGTCCAGCCCGCGCTTGCCCTCGATCACGATATCCACGGGATCACGGGGCAGGGCGTCGGTGATTTCAGCGCCCCAGGTGCCAGCGAGAAACGCATGGCCGTCCGACACGCCTTTGAGGATCCCGTAGGAGCGCGTGGTGAGCTCCGGGTAGCCTTTGGCAAAGTGGATCGGCATGTGGATGATCGTCACGCCGAGTTTGCGCGCCTGCTCGACGGTGGTCGCGGTATTGGCGAGCATGTTGGAGGACTGCATCACGTCTTTGACAGCGTCATGGAAGACCCCGCCCGGACTGGTGAAGTCGTTCTGGTACTCGATCAAGACAATCGCGGTGTTATGCGGGTGCATGGGAAGGCTCCTGTCAGTGGCTGCCCGGGATGGGGGCGTTGGGGTGGATAAAACCCTGCTCTTTCATGGCCTGCCAGAACGCAGGCGGGATCACGGCATTGACCGCTTGGGTGTCTTCGATAATCCGCGAAGGGCGGCTGGCCCCCGGGATGACGGCGGCCACGAGCGGGTTGGCCAGCGGGAACTGTAAGGCCGCGGCCTTGATGTCCACGTGGTACTGCTGGGCAAGGGCGTGGATTTTTGCCACTTTGTCGAGCATCGCGGCGGACGCAGGCTGGTATTCGAAGTGTTTGCCGCCCACCAGTACGCCTGAGCTGTAAGGCCCACCCGCGACAAATTCGGCGCCCTTGGCCTGGGCCTTGGCGAACAGCCGTTGCAGGGGTTGCTCATGGTCGAGCAGCGTGTAACGGCCTGCGAGCAGGAAACCGTCCGGGCGCACGTCCTCCAGGTCCAGCAACAACTCGCAGGGCTCTACGCGGTTAACACCCAGGCCCCAGGCCTTGATGACGCCTTCCTGTTTGAGCCGGGTCAGGGCTTTGAAAGCGCCTTTGCGGGCGATGTTGAAGTGCTCGATCCATTCATCGCCGTGGGTGTCCTGAGCCACGTCGTGCACGAACACGATGTCGAGGCGGTCGGTGCCCAGGCGCTCCAGGCTGCTTTCGATGGAGCGCAGGGTGGCGTCGGCGCTGTAGTCGCTGAGCATCTTGTTGGGGTTGCCCTGGCTGAACGGGCCTGAGCCTGGGTCGGGGTTCACCTCGTCAGAGACCAGGCGGCCGACTTTGGTGGCCAGGGTATAGGAATCGCGAGGATGTTGCGCCAACGCCCGGCCCAAACGGGTCTCGGACAACCCGGCGCCGTAGAGCGGTGCCGTATCAAAGAAGCGAATGCCCTGGTCCCAGGCTGCGGCGACGGTTGCAGCGGCTTCCTCTTCGTCGATTGAGCGAAACATGTTGCCCAGGGGCGCGGTGCCAAAACCCAGGGTGCCGATAATCTTGTCTTTCAAGCTCATTGCCGTTTCTCGTGTGGTGAAGTGGGTGGACTAGTGCTGCGCAATGCGGTTTTCGAGTGTGCCGATGCCCTCAATGGCAATGCGCACGGTGTCGCCGGCCTGCAGGAAGCGCGGCGGGGTGAAACCAATGCCGACGCCTGCAGGCGTACCGGTGCTGATCACATCGCCCGGCTTGAGCTCGATGCCGGCAGAGAGGCATTCGATCAGCGCGGGGATATCGAAGATCAGGTCCCGGACATTGGCCTGCTGGCGAAGCGTGCCGTTGACCCAGCATTCAATCGTGGCGTCCTGGGGGTTGAATACATCGGCGGTGACCACCCAAGGGCCCATGGGGCACAAGCCGTCGAGGGATTTGCCGAGGAACCACTGGCGGTGGTTCTTCTGCAGGTCGCGCGCGGTCATGTCGTTGATGATGGTGTAACCCCATACGTGAGCGTAGGCGTCTTCCCGGGAAATGCCTTTGCCGCCTTTGCCGATGATCACCGCCAACTCAGCTTCATAGTCCAGCTGGCGCGTGACCGAGGCGTGCAAGGGGATCGTGGCGTGATGGCCGATCACCGATTCCGGGGTCTTGGTGAAGATCACCGGAAACTGCGGGGCAATTTCCCCGTCCTTGGCGCTGTGGTCGAAACCCGATTGGCTAAATTCCGCCGCGTGCTCGTGATAGTTCTTGCCGACGCAAAAGATATTTCGCGTGGGGGAGAGCGGTGCGAGGAGGGTCACGCCTTCCAGCGGCAGGCCGTCGCCGTGTGGGGTGAGCCCTGCCTTCAGGTGATCCCACTGACGGATCAATTGCTCCAGACTGCCGGAAAATGGCACGGCCAGCTCACTCAGTGGCCAATAGCGCTGGCCGTCGGCATCGATCAACGCAGGCAAGGCCTTACCGTTGCTGCTCAAGACATTGGTGAATTTCATCGTATGACCTCAACCCATCTGTCGGGTGATGGAGGACCACCCGAGGTGAGATTCAACATACATGATTAGAAACATCTATTGAGAAAAGTGTTGTTGAAAACTATTAATACGTCGATGAAGCAAAACTGATAGGTGAGAACAGGTCGGCTTGACGGCCGTAGAGCCATTTGAGCAAATGCACACCCGCGGTGGACGCGGTAATGGTTAAACCTCTCTTTCTCTTGCGGATTCAGCCTCATGACATTGCGCCTGTTGCCAGCCAGCCTGCTGTTCGCCTGCACGCTCACCCATGCCGCCGAGAACCCGGTTCCCCAGCCGGTGGCAGAGCAGGTTGGCCGCTTGGTCGAATTGCTCAAGGACGGTTTTGCCAGCGGTTATCCCGAGGCCACCCAGGTGCAGGACTTGAACGTAGGCACGGCGGACCAACTCACCCTGGCCGTCTTCACCGTCGAAGGGTTCGACAAGGGCAACACCTACCGCCAATACATTGCGGCCTTTACACCCGCCGTAACGGAAGACGACCAGGAGCACTACACACTGGTGGACGTGATGCACATCGGCGGCGACGGCTGGCGCGCCGTCGAAACGCTGGACGCCAAATGGGTGAAGGACCCGGCACACAAGCGAGCGCTCATCGACATCCCCGTGATGGAAAACGCTTCGGGGGATTCCCCCAACTTTCCCAGCCAGCCAGGCGTGATTCACCTGGCCCTGATCGGCGATGAATCCAAGCGTTTTGTAGAGAAAGACTGAAGCACCTGAACTACGCTGCACCCAGGCGATCGTATCTCGATCAATGAAACCGGCGACGGGGCACTATGGATAAGCGGCTTGCGGGTCTTTCGTTTTTGCTGACACTGGGATGGGTCAGCGCGGTTGCATTTGTGATGTGGTTTTTTGGCAAGACGTAGCCTGGGGGGACGCGGGCGTTGAAGGGTATCAATGAAACGTATTGATGGCGCCCGATATGGAGGGCCTTATGCCCAATCTGGAAATGGTCAGGCGCAAATTCGAGTGGTTGATTGGCGTTCGTGCAGTCGAACTGAGTTTTATCGACAATCTTGAACATGAACTGGGCATGACGCTTCCCCAAACCTTTAGATCTGTCGCAAACTTTTTTGATGGCAGTGGTATTTACGTCCTGCCGTTGCATCAAATCGGGTATCAGTCGCCAACGAATGTCCTCAGTGAAACCCAGCGCCTGAGAAAATATGGTGAGCTTTCATCCAGTTACCTTGTGCTCGGGGAGCCCGCTGAGAGCCTGATTGTGATGGACTGCGACTCCAAATCGGGACGCGTGCTCTGGTGTGATGCAACTGACGTGTGTCGTCTTGGCAAGGAACCATTGATGAGAGAGCCTGATAGCTGGGCGTCTTACTTGGATTTTGTTGAGTATCTGGTAACGCAGGAAGAGGCTGATCAACGATAGACGCACGCCAACGGAGTACCGTCGTCGTTTCAGCTCGGCCAGGCACGTTTGATGAGCGGCGGCATACCTGACCAGTAGCAAACAACGTCGATTTTCTTTTGACCCAGTGTTTTGGCCGACACAAAAAAGCCCGCGCTTGGCGGCTTGAATCGAGCACTGGGCGTCGCGCTTACGCAGGCAAGTGCAAATCGCCACGATGGACTATGTGCACTTTATTGCCATCCGGGTCACGCAGGTACGCGCCATAATAGCCGTCGCCATAATGCGGGCGTAGCCCTGGTTGACCCGCATCGACACCGCCAGCACGAAGGCCTGCGGCGTAGGCTGCGTCGACAGAGTCTGGATGTGGTGCGCAGAAAGCCACCATGCTGCCATTTCCCGCGATGGCCTCTTTGAGATCGTAAGGGCAGTAAACATAAAAGCGTGGCAGGGGGCTGTTGGGTTTAACCCAGCATGCGGCAAGAGGCCCTCCATCCGGTGTTACAACCCGGCGGCATAGCCCCAGAGGGATCAGCACCGCGTCATAGAAGGTAGCGGCTTTATCAAGATCGTTTGTCCCAACGGTTACGTGACTGAACATCCTGTGTTCCTACTGACGAAGGCGAGGGGCTATCGTGTCATTTTGCAGGGTGGCGCGTACAGCCGTCGTTGTGCGCGCCCAGGCAAGACAAGGTCAACAGGCTGCCCTTGCAGCCCTTCGTCAGCTCCCGACCGGGAATGCTACGCGGCACACATGAGTGGTTGAGAAGATACTTCTTCGAGTGAAGGCATTATCTAGGGGCGATCAGGCGGATTTTGATAGCAGCGGTAGGGTTTGTGTTCGATCGGCAGGACGCCGGGATGGGTGAGTTGCGCAGCTGCGCCCAAAATTGCGGAGCACAAAAGATAAGGGCCTGCATGAAGTTCATCATGCAAGCCCTTGATATCTATGGTGCCCGAAGCCGGAATCGAACCGGCACGCCCTTACGAGCGGGGGATTTTAAGTCCGAGGGTAAGTTGTTTTAAATCAATAGCTTGGAGTTATTTTCGGTCCGCAATAGTTCTGCGATGACTCGCTTCGAGGCCTTTGTTTACAAGGGGGCTATTTGAATTGCGGAACGGATTTTTACTTGGTTGGGAGCACTTTCAGCCCCTTACGGCGTCGGATGTACTGCTCTGTCATGCCGACAGTTGTGTGCCCCAACTGGTCACGCGCGTCACGAATGCTTCCTGTTGATTCCTCTTTGTCCGTAGCAGCTTTTGCGCGCAAGTCGCGCATTTGGAAAGCGGACTTTTCAATTCCAGCCTTGAGCCTTGCCGCGTCAAATCTCCCCCTCAGCATGCTTGCTGTCATCGGCTGGCCATTGTCCATTACGACTAGCCTGGTTGATCGAATCTTGTGCCCCTTCTTCCTTTCCATGATCCGATCGATTACGACCTTTAGCTCTCCGACCACCTCAATGCGCCTTTTGGCGCTGGTCTTTCCTTGCTTGATCAGCAGTTGGCCGTCCAGCAAGTCGCGCTCATCCATTTTGAGCGTGTCACCTATACGCTGGGCGGTTAGGTAGAACAGGTCCAGCGCGTCTTTGAGCGGCTGATCGGCATGCAAGTAAACGGATGCGAACATCTCGTCCTCGACGTAGGTGTCCCGGCCTGTTTCTTTGTTCCCTTTGATGCCCGAACACGGGTTGGCGAGTGATGTGTAACCGCTCTGCCTGGCGAAGTTCCAGATCGCGCTTAGCAACGCTTTCTCCCTATTTGCTCGCACCTTCGCAGTCTTAGAACGGTAACGCAGGTATTGAACAACGTGCTTTGGCTCTATTGCCTCAAGCGGGCCAGGAGGGTCATTGAAGAAAATTAGAAGTTGTTTCAGCTCGCGAGTGTTGTCCTTCTGTGTGTTCGCTGATTTAGTGGGCACTACCTCTTCCATGTACTTGTTTGCGACGTACTCAAATGTCAGTACGGCGCCGACCAGTGCGCTGGCTGCTCGGCTCTTTTCGAGTCGGGCGTATTCAACGATGGCCGCGCCGTAGTCAGAACCCAGCGCGATCTCCTTTCTCGGTTTGTCGCCTGCGTCGTAGTAGTAATAAACCCTTCCCCCGGGGCGCAGTCGCTTTCTCAGCCGGGGGATGCTGCCGGGGTTAGTGGGTCGTCGTGCCATTTACTGAATTCCCATCCTTGGTTGCCATTCGGCCTTTTCGGGCTTTCGATCTTTTGGGCTGGCCAGCAGCGATGCCGATATTACGCATGGCCAACCGTTGCGCTTGATGGTGTGGCGTATGCCGTTTCGAGATAGGACTCGAATCTGGCCGGCCTTGGTTCTAGCGCCGGTAAGTTCGCAAACATCTTCGTGCGACAGGAACTGAATTCCGTCCATATCTACCTCCAACCGCCTGCTTTGGGCGGTGCCTTGTCGTTGCTCAAGAGTTGTCCTTGTCGCGCTGGGCGACAGAGGGTGGGTTAGGTCGGGAGAAGGCCTTTGGCTTTCGCTTCGTGCCGGCATTTCTCCCGGAACAGTCGCGCGGATTCCAGCGCCTGCTGCTTGGTGGAGGCCTTCCAGGTCGGGCCGACTTGCACGAACTTTCCACGCAGCTTTCCGCACCAGTGATTGACGAAGTTGCCGTTTTCGATCTGGCTGATGATCCCCGCAGTGGCTTTGGGCGCTGTCGCGTAATCGACCAGCTTTTGGTCGTAGGTCATTTCAGGCATAGGAATACCTAGCCCGCCGCTCACCGGCGGGCATGTAAGGGTATGGAGTGGAGTGGAGTGGAGTGGAGTGGAGTGGTGGCCTACGGCCCCCGTATCTATGGTTGGAAGAAGGAGAAGGTCTGCTCTTTAGTCCATTGGTCGTGCGCGTGTCTCATCATCTGGATGCCCCAATTGCTCACGAATATCGAAGGCACATCCTTTTCCTAAAGTTCGAGTGGGGGCGCCCAAACGACAAAAGTCCTCGGTCGGTAACCGTGGTCGAGCCCGCGCCTATCAGCGGGCTAGGCGAAGTTGCTGCTGACCTGTACGGCCCCTGGGATGATTACCAGTCGGCGATATCGGAAGCGATGTCCGCAGCCGAGAGATGGGTCGACAGCTAGTTGCCCTGATCCCGCTCATCGGCAGGCATGTATGGGGATTAAAAAGGGCGGAGCAGCGACACAACAATTACACGATCTGAGGTTAACGGCCCAAAACCACTATTTCGCTATACGTCTGGCTGAACTCTGAAGAACTCTCTAAGATTCAAGGGTTAAATCTACGAGAATAGAATTATGAGTCGTAACTACACAGCGCCGGTATATCGCTCGGACAGCTTTACCTGCCCTCGTTGCGGTGCGTTTTCAGCTATGAAATGGAATCACCTACTGCTGACCCCAAATGAGTATTCGCCGGTAAGTCTTTCGGTTTGTCACGGCTGCAAGCAGCCGAGTGTCTGGTTGGGAGAGGAAAAATCTAACTCGGCAACGAAAACGCTAGGAACTCTCTTGAATCCGAAGGATAAGCTTATTTATCCAGACGCATGCATCGCCCCCATGGCTGAGGCGGATATGCCAGATAGTATAAAGGTTGACTTTGAAGAGGCGCGCCAAGTTTATAAATGCTCGCCGCGCGCATCTGCCGCATTGCTTAGGCTCTGCGTTCAAAAGCTGTGTCAAGAGCTGCTTGGAAAGAAAGGAGATATTCACAAACAGATTGGAGAGCTGGTTGAAAAAGGTCTTCCCTCAAGAGTTTTGAAGGCGTTTGATACTATCCGTATTTTTGGAAATGAATCTGTTCATCCCGGTACTTTGAATCTTAATGACACTCCTGAAGTTGCCCTGTCCCTTTTTACTTTGCTAAACATTGCTACTCGATACTGCATTACTGAAGAAAAAGAGCTGGACTCAATTCGCGCCTTGACGCCTGAAATCAAGAGGAGAAATCTATGAGAGGGTTTATGCAACGCAAAAGTTTTGCATGGTTGCCGTTAATCATGGCCTTGGCCCCTTGTAGATGAAGACGTAGGCGAACCAGAGGGTGGCGATCATGGCGTCACCCCATCAGGTTTGTATTTGGTGAGCCGCCACTTGGTGTTGTTGCTCTGGCTGTGGTCCGACTCAACCAGACCTTCGCGCTTCATCAGCTCAAGCTCGCGGCGGATCTGCTTGGTAGTGAACGGCTCGATGTGGAAGTGGAACCACCAAGTGCAGAACCAGTTGTCGCGGGAACCGCCGGCGCCGCTCATGTAGGTGGTGATCTGCTGGCGGAGGCTCATGGCGTCACCCGCTTGAACTCCACCACCCAGACCCATGGGTTGGCGTCCCAGTCGCCGCCGACAGAGTTCCAGAGCAGTTCGAAAGACTTTCGAGGGTCGGCGCTGTAGGTCTCGATCCCCTCAACGTGCCACCAATCACCGAGCTCAGCATGATCGGTGTAGAGGCGCACACCTTCGGCCTTGGCCTGCTCTTCGCTGATGTCCTGCAGCCGCTCGACGCGCACGTCGGTGATCTCCAGCAGGATGCGGTTGGAGTGCCGTGGCATATGGATGCTTGGCTTCCATTTGACTGGGTACTCCTGGCCCTCTGCCGACTTGCAGTAAATGGCGTCAGGGTTGGTGGCGCGATAAACGATGTGTTCACCGGTGCCGCCGCCGTAATGTCGGACCTGCAGGCCGAACGTCTCGCGCACCCACAGCCGGTCTCCGCGTCGGCCATATGGGCAAGGTGCGTACTCTTCCAGCTCCTTGGCGCACTCTGCTTCGGTTGATCCAAATACGCAGAAGCCATAGCGCGGGTCTCGCTGGCCTATTGCGCTCCAGCGCTGACGATCGCCAACCGGAGTTGCTGTGTCCTCGGTAGGGATCTGGAATCCTTTCACTGGCCGGCGCGTGACCGTCTTCCGGCCTTCCAGGATGGCGCGCACCATCGGCGCCGAGAACAGGATGGGGCGTTCTTTGATTGCGGTCATGCTGCAACCTCCCGGCGCGCCCACCAGCAAACCGGGCCGTCATCAGTGTCGTGGATCGCCAGGCAGAACCAGCCTTCTCCATCAGGCCGGTCTGGCTCCCAGTAACTGCAATCCGAGTCGCCGGCTTCGAAATAGCGCTCAGAGACGGCTTCGTCGCTGTGGTATTCGAGGCTCACCATCTGCACCTCCAACGACTGCTCGGCAACCCAGGCTTTGACCTTGTCACCGTCGCCCTCGTCGAAGTCGGGCATGTCGTGGTGAGCGAACATGCCGTATTCATCGCGCACGACCGGGGCTGCTTGGATCAATTTGATTTCTTCAGGCATGACTTCGTCCTTGCCGCTATAGCGGCTGACTTTGAAGGGGGGGAGGGGTTTATTTAAAATCGACCTAGACGAGGCCGTGGGATGTGCTAGAAATGACATGTCGCACATGCATTTCAGATATTTGTTGTTGGGGTGTTGCGTGGCAGACGCTCTATTACTCTTTTGGAGCGGGCCCTCCTGCTGTGGGCTTTGATCGGTAGGCTGTCGCATTTAGCCGCGAGTTAAACAACTCCCTTCCTTTGGGCTACTAACTCAACGCCTTGGCCTGCCGGTCACCAGCGATGACTGAATGGTGTATTTGATGCGGCTCATCGCAGCGAAAGGATGCTCAGCGTGCTCAGATATATTTCGTTTCTACTTATGCTCCCGATGGGGTTCGCCGCGGCATACGATCCTGAAAGAGCGTCGAATAACCTTGCACACGAATATGCAGAGTGCGCAGCTTATTACTCAATAACATCGGAGATAGTTTCGCGTACCAAGCCTGAAGCAGCGAAGCAATTCGACGAAGCCGCTAATCGTGCTTATGTGGGATCGAGGTCGCTGACGAGTAAGAAAGTGACCGAAGCAAGAGTCGAAATGGCGGTCAAATCGATGACCAAGGAACTGGATAATGACATCGCAAACTTTTCGATTTTAATGAACAAGTACTCAGACAGTTGTCAGGAAGCAGTCACAGACCCAGAGGCACGAATGAATTACTGGCTCGAGAAGGAAGGCTGATCAGCCAGCAATCTCGCTCGTTACCAGATCATGGGCATTCACAACCGTCATGCCGAGGCGTTCGGCGATCAGGACTTCCAGACGGGCACCCTTTGAATGCTCCCAACCGGGCAGGGTGGCCACGGTGTCGCAGTTCATCAGCGCGGCAATGTCGCGGCGCATGCAATCGTTCCAAGTGCCGCCGTCGGGGTTGATCTCGGCGGGGTTGGTGACTATGTGGCCGCCAGCACGCAGGTTGGTGGTCATTGCGTGGAAGGCGGCGAAGTTGAGGCCGGGCAGGCCAGTCATGGGGCCGCTCAGGTAGATGCGCTTCATGCTGCCTCTTTGCCATGGCCTGGGCATCCGCCGCCGGTGAAATCAAATCCTTCACACGGCGGACCGAATGGAAGTACTTCCTTGCCCTGGGCCAGCGCTTCGAGCAGATGATCCTTCGCCTCGTCGGCGGTGCATTCCCTGCCATCAACGCGGAACATGCCTTTGAGCTGGCGCTTGCTGAAATCGCGGATTGCGCCGCGAACACTCAGATGGATGTGAAAGGTGCGGCCGTTCGGACCGAACGGGTCTGCTGGTTTGTTTTCTGTGGGCATGGGGATACCTGTGTTATATGCTTCTGGCAGGAGAGGGGCGCGTTATCTATGGGTAGTGTTTTTCGTAAAATTTTTAGAAAGGGCGTGTCGATTCCGAATGTGATCACGCTGTTTTCAGTGTTTTTTATTGTTTTTATGTTGGTTAAGCCAACTAGCTCAGAGCTTGCTAGTTGGGTGCAGGCTTTTGGATCGATTGCAGCAATCGTTGTCGCAGCGTATTTCCCTATTTGGCACAGCAAACGTTCAATAGAGCTCAGGCGCAAATCACTGGCTGAAATACTTCGGGTGATCTCAGATGATGCCACTGAGTCGCTGCATCTTCTCGCGAACCTGTTCTACTGCCCAGAGCGCGAGCGGCAGGAGATGATGCGTTACGAAATATTTCACCGCGGTCGCGATTGGCAGGCTCTCACAGACCAGCTATCCCAGATACCTGTAGCTGAGCTAACGCCTCAACTTGCTAGGGATCTTAGCTATCTAAAGGATGCTGTAAATTTCGGCGCATTCGTAGCAGCAAAGATACCTGAGTGGATGAAAGCAGGAGGGAGTTCACGACCTGATGTGGTTCGTGTTTTGCGTGCTAAGCGCGACCTTGTTGGGCTGATTAGGTCACGCTTACCTGTTCCGCCTGGAATATTGTCCGCCGAGCTAACCCAGACTCAGCTGGCAACTCAAGTTTATGAAATGAAGAGGCAACCCTATGAACCTCTCCTGTTCGAAGACGCCGAAGTGTATCGGCGGTATGTGTGGGATGACTACAGGTGGCCATTGCCAAATAGGGTATATATCCATGGCATATATCCATATTTAAATGGCTTTGGGCCTAGCATGCTTGAACTGCCCTCCCAATTAGGCGGGATTGAGCAAATTGAAGAGTATGTAAAAGGGTATTGTAGAGTACTTCACGAGGAGCACTTGCAAGCTGAGGACATGAGAATCGCTGGAGAATCACTTTAACCTAATCGCCGCAGAAACAATCGACCTCCTCGGAGAGATAGTCGAAGTCGAAATCTGTCTGCTTGGCACGCTGATCTGCAGACCAGGCCAGCGACCGATAATTTGGCCGGTCCTGCCGGAACGGCTGACCAAACCGCTCCTCGGTACCAGACCACCAGATCACCCTGGACGGGTCTTCCTGAATGGTCCTAATCAGCTTGGCCTCGTTCTTCTTCCAGCACAGGTCGCAGTTGCCGAAGTCTGAATCCATCCCCAGGTCGAAGGGTTGGGCTGCCCAGAACGCACCGACCTCATCTTTGGTGACGCCGGCGATGTAGGACGGGCATACATTTTCCCAGCGGGTGCCGCCGCGATCATTGGCGGCCATCATTCGGTGGTATCGCTTCGGCTCGTCGTAGCGTATCCCCATCACGCAGTCCCACTCGGTGTAGCCCAGCGCACGCATGTGCTTCTCGCCGATTTTCACCTTCAGGTAAGCCGTGCACATGTTGTTCGAAAAGTTCGGCAGCACTGGCGGCAGGTTCTTCTCGGCCTTCCGGTATGCGGCGTAATACTCGAGCATCATGGTGAAGGGCTCGCCGTTGCGGCTGGCCGTTTCGAAGTCCACCAGCTTGTACCACGGCGCGTCATCGGACTGGCCGTACACGCGGCACCATTCCATCCAAACGATGTTCACGTTCCAGCGCTTGGCAATCTGGTCGATGAACACAAGTGTTTCCTCGCGTTCCTTGCCAGTGTTCTGGAAGAACAGGTGCACATCAGACGGCAGGGTTCCGCCGTGTGCTTCGAGGATCTTGTAGACCATGTGACCGCTAGTGCGGCCACCACTGATGCCGATCTGGGCCGGGCCGGTTATCAGATAGGGATTCATAATTACTCCAGACAGCCGATTGCCTCGCCGGCTGGCGTGATTCGTTGATATGGGGTATTACGGGTGACCGGCACTCAACACGTTCAAGGAGGCAACATGGAATGCTTGGTTTGTGGATCGCCAGCGAAAGTAAATCCTACTCATGGCGATTATCTCGAGCTTGACTGTCCTGGCTGCAAAGTCTTCCGGGTTAGTCGATCCTTGCTCGCGATTCAACGAGGGCGCGTTTTCGACGTTCTCGCAACTCGACATGCACTAGAGTCAATGCCTAGGCTGGATCACGTTCCAGTTCTGAGCACTGCTGATGAAGACCTACTCCGATATCCGAACACGTAGGACGAAAAGTTTGCGACTGAGCAGACAATTTCTCTGTTATGGGTATTACGGGGGGCCGGCATGGAGCCGGATCAAGGTGAGATATATGACAAATCAAGCCCAGATTGACGCACTAGAACATTTGTTGATGGCAGTCCTTAGGTCAAACGAAATGAAAGCGTCTGCATACAGCGTGTTTGAAGAGGCGCACCTCGCGATTATGAATAGCAAGGATCAGGGTGATCCGCATCAAAAGGTCGCCGCTGTTAACTATCTGTTCCACTTGAAGGATAAGTTCTAAGGGTTAAGGTTTTATCCGCTTCTCGCGAAGTTTTTTGCGGCTGAGCTGGGTACATGGGCCTTTCAATTTCGTCATCAGGCTCTGGCGGATCCTGGGCGAGTGACTTCAGGCCTGCCGCACGAATAAGCTGCGACACCTTTTCAGTAACAACAAACGGTGTCGTGACACACTTGAGCATCTGCGACGCTGTTTCGAGGTCGGCGGCGATCACGTTGCGCAGTAGGTTCTGAAACACTTCCTGCTGATTGTTGAACCCGTGCTGCTTCATCAGGCGCTTGAGGTCGGCCTTGAATACGCAGGCCACCTCAACCGTAAATTTCTCGACGCCCAATGCGGCATCTTTCGCTGCTGCCTTCTCGCGCTTGCGGCGCTGCTTCAGGGCTTCCGCCGTCGGCTGGTGCTCTTCCTCGGCCATGGCCTACCTCTTCTATTCCACTGGCCGGCAGTGCGAGCCAGGTTTGTCGTTTGCGTTGCTGGATTCGGGCTACGCGGCGCATGAATCGACCTTCACCTGGCGCCATGCGCCGACGGCCTCGAAGATCCGCGCGGCGTGTGCCTCGTCCAGCGATATCGCTTCAGGGATGGCGATCCAGCCGGAAGCCACCATCTGGCTTTGATTGGCCTCGTCGCGCAGCTTCTTGTAGCAATGCTCAATCACGTCTTCCAGGTGGTCGGAGAGGTAGACTCCATCGGGCGCCACCTCAACTGACTTGCTGTACCGGTCGCCTCGGGCATCAATGCAAAGCGCACTGAGGTAGATCGTCCACCGATGAGGGATTCCGCAGACGGCCTGGCCGATCTTCCCTGGCGCGATGTTCTTCAGCGACTTGTAATTGATCATGCCCTGGCGGCCGCTGGGGTCGATGTTCACCACCGCGACGTGGTTGGATGCCAGCAGCGACCGGCAGGACCGGTCAATACGTGCCTTGAGGTTGTGCGGTTTGCGCTTGCTCATAGTGAGTCCGCCATTAACCGGAGAGCCTTTCGATCCGCAGCAGTGAGAGCTTTGGGCTTTCGCTTGAGGATCGTTTCAGGATCGATTTTCTGTGAGCGGGGCGGTGGCAGGGGATTGCGCGGCGGGCTGCGGAGCTGGTCGATTTGCCCGCCTGCCGCCAAGTACTGCGCCGTCCGCTCCGATATTGATTCGGCGTGCTGGCGCTGCTGCTCGACCATGCTGAGGTGATTGCTGATCATGCTGACTGCCTCGCTTTGTTCAGTTCAGCCTTGCGGATCTCCTTCGCGGCGACCAGTGAGGGCTTGAGGTTGTCGAATCCTTGAACGATGACTCGTCCGGCGTTATAGGCCGACTCCAGAGCGGCCATGTCCGGCGCGCTGGCGATATCGGCAATCGCGTCAACCAGCTGCTCTTTGGCGCGGTCCTCAGGATTCAGACCAGAGTTCAGCCAGGCCAGCAGTCGCGCGCCGGTATCGGCGCTGATGAGCTCGGGCTGGCCGAACAGCTTTGTACGGTCCTTGCTGGCCGTTGCCGTGTGACCGTCGTGCGTGAGATCCAACACCACGGTGAACTCGTAATCGGTACCGTCGCGCTGCTCGGACTTCATGCCCAGCTTGAGGATCTTCTTGCCCTCGCCCTGAACCGTCTCCGTCTTGCTGCGCATGGTGCAGATAATGTGCATCGAGCTGGTGAGGATCTTGTCCGTCAGCTTCCGGTGGCGCGGCGTGGTCTCATTCCAGGCCGCCCAGGTGTTGCCCCGGAATTTCTGGTGGGCCACTGTCTCGTTCTGCTCCAGACACCCCCCGGAGCCGGTCCACTCATGCGAGTAGCTGTCGATGATCAGCGTTTCGTAGCCAGCCTGTTCGGCTGCCACGATCGCTTCGATGTAACGCTCAGGCGAGTACGGCGCGTGCAACTCCATCGCGTCGAAGTCGACCAGGTCGGCGTACAGCGAAGCACTGCCGTGTTCGGTGTCGATTACCGCGATACGCCCGCCGAGGCCCATGGCCAGGAGGAGGGCGGAGTAGGTTTTTCCTGATCCAGACGGCCCGGCAAGTGCCAGCCGTAGCTTGGCCTGCTTGCGTTCGGCTTTCTTGAACATTTGAGTTTCCTCAGTTTGGTTGGTTATCCCACTGCCGCTGGATGCGGCGCGCGGCTTCTTCGTACTCTTTGCGCTGCTCGCCGGTGAATCGCTCAGGCGAGAAGGCGCCGATCGTCATCCAGTCGAACTGGGCGGCCATTGCCGGGCTCATACAGCTCTCCTGTGGCTCAAGCCCATTAGCTGGGCGGCCTGTGCCATGGTTTGCGGATGGATCACGCCGAGGTTGCTGGCTACTCGCTTGAGCACCACCAGGTCATCCAGCGTCCGCGCCTTGTCGATGTATCCGGCCAGCGTGACCAGCTTCGACTTGCTGTCGGTCAGCGCCATGCCGAGGTGCACAATGCTCAGTTGACGCACGTCCCGGCCAACTGCCGTGCTGACCGACTCGAAAACCTGCTCCAGCTTCTTCTTGGCGTAGTTCGCCTCGACCTGGGCGCGCTTGCGGTCATCGACGGCCGCAGCCAGCTTTGCCTCCAGGTCCAGCACCATTTCCGCTGAGCCGCCAAGCTTTTCGATGCGCTCCCGTTCCGCCTGGCGGAGGGCAGCATCAAGCTCTTCGCGCTCGATCTTGGCGGTTGGCGCAGCGTGAGCGATGGTCCGCAGATCCGCCGCCGAGAGAGGTAATTCACTTTCTTGAGACATAGAGCCTCCATCACGGCATCAGAAGGCGCCGTGGGCGATTTTTGGAATGGGTGCTAGGCGGCTGTTGCGCGAAAGGACTTGTAGATGTCGTCGATACGCGCTTGAAACTCTCGCTGCTCAGTGTCGCTGATAGCCCGCAGAAGGAAGGCCAGGGTTATCGATGAGCGTGCTCCGGCGCTTGCGTTTGGCTTCCCTACGTCTCTGCGAAGCTCGGCAAGCTCGGTATTGATCCATCCGACGGCGGTGTCGTGGTCACGCTGCTGGAAGCTCACTGGGTACGCTCCAGGCTCCGGGCGAGGGCGCAGGCTTCGTTGTGGTTGCGGCGAAACCCTTTCACCTTGCCGGTGGTGGAATCGACGACGTGGAAGAACTCATTGCCGGCCGGGATCACCCGAAACAACGGCGACGTCTTCGGTGCGCTGGAGCCGACCAGGCCGAGGCAAAGCGCCAAGGCCATGTTGCGGCGCTGATTCATTGCGAGCGCTACATCGCAGTAAGCGTGCTGACTTTGGTTCATGGTCAACTCCATTCGTTGGTTCACCTGTATTCGTCAACACTCATTCCTCCCGCTGGTTGCCGATGGGCGCGGGGGAGGAGTGCTGACGGGTAGAGGCGCGGAAGGGGGTTGTTGTTGAATTCGGCGGCTGCTACAAAGCCGGTCCAAAATGCGCAAAGGACTGCAATCAATGTTTCTGCTTATGATGTTTTTTTCGTTTTGGTCGGAAGATCCCGCCTATATCGTTAACGAAGAAAACTGCACATTTGGACACTATGCTGAGCTACCGAGCGACTACAGGAGCAGTCGACTGATGACGGGGTGCTTTGCAAACATCAAAGAAGATCCCAAGCCCACTAAAGAAGATCGCAAGCCTGTTATTGGGGAGCGGGCAGAGAGAACTGTGCGCCCACTGAAGGAGTTCATGCGTGTTCCGGCAGAGTCGCGGTAGCGCGCTCCGACGCGGCCTGGTGCTGGGGAGTACCAGGGCCTCGGGCAGTTAACGACAGGCTGTCGTGGCGCTGGCTGATCAGTCGTCGTCGCTCGCTTCGATCATCTTTTCGATGTCGGCGGCGACTGGCTTCTTCCAGTTCTTGATCTGTCCTGTCTCCAAGTCGATGTTCAGGATCAGGTAGTCGCCGTAATGCTGGCCGGGGAAAAAGTCCGGTACGTAGCCTTCATAGCTGCCGACTTCCTCGCCCTGGGCGTCTTTCAGGCCAGCGGCAAACCCGTCGCGAACCTTGATGTAAAGGTGCAACTCGGTCACGGCGACCTGCACCGTTTTCTGCTGATTGATTTGCATGCTGCTGTGCCCTCGATTGTTTTCCCAATGCACCCGACCGAGCTGCAGTTGGGTGCATCAGTGAAAACTTCCGCGGTAACCCGCTACTGGCGTCGGTCACCGGCTTGAATCAATTGTTCTTCCAGCCGCGGGCCTTTCGGCTTGTTTTCCCGCTGGATAACTGTTCTTGGCGCTTTACGCTGCACGCCCGGGTCAGTTGCCAACCCTCTGAACCGTTTAGGCCGGTTCATCGCTGCCTTTGAATCTGGGCCGGTGGTGATCCGGCATGGGGTGAAACCAAAGAGCGGCGGGCGGAGGCCCTTCGCAGTGGTTGTATGTTGCTGCGATGGATAAAATATAAGTGAGCTTATCGAGCCAGTCAATAAGCATGCTTATATTATTTTTGGCGAGCGAAAAAAAACCCGCTCTGGGCGGGTTTTTCATCCGGAGTGGAATAGGGCAGGTTATGCGTCTTCTAAAATGCGCTTAGCAAACGGCATGGCCGCCTCTGTCTGGTCTACTCCGCCATCTGCCAAAACGTATTCAATACCTGCGCGGTTAGAGGCGAATTCAAGTTCTGTTGAATAGGCTCCGAAGATATCCTCTTGGTGAGGACTCAGCTCGCGATCAGGTATCCACAGGCCGAGCATCAAGTGATCCTTGTTGTGACCGATGTCGATCTCGCGGAGCGCTAGCAGCTGGTTAATGCGGCGGTGGGCTGCGTCACGCTGCTGCGAGCATGACGTCACGGTCACATCTAAAGAGGTTAAGTTAATCGCTAGGTGCGTTCCTACATAGGAAATAGGCACCTTAGCTCTGCCTCCGTATAGAGCTACTTTAGGGTTGAAGCGGATCTTCATACCCTCCCTAGAGGCAACTACAATCTGCTTGATTTTTTCTTGGAAGCGGGTTAACGAACGGTCGCCCGGTTCAACTCCTGGAGAAGAGTCATTTGCTTTGGCGCTGAAGATCGAGGAGTGCGTTAGGGCTGACTGCATGATGGCGGCAAGCGACGTGTTTTTTGTCGGCGTTATCCTTCCCATGTAGACCCCGTCCATTTCCGGGCTCCAGTTTTTCAGTTGTCCGCCTGTTGATAGATAAGCTTGCAGCTCAGCATTCACGCTACCCGCAAGGTTAAATAAATCCTTTCCGTATCGGCCAAAAACCTTTTCGAGCGGCTCTGCGGATAGCGTACCAATGACCCTTGGTGCGGAACCATCGTCAGGGACTATCGCAACGCCCGAAGTGATCCGCTCACCGGAAAAAGTGATTGGCTCTAATTGGATCGCCATCCAGCGAGCACTGACCAAATTCCGTGATGATCGGCCTTTTAGGAAAGTTACGGCTGCGTCAAAGACAGATGGCCCAACTGGAGACGATTGCATAGCAGTGGCACCGTGTGATGAATTCGTTCGCGCAGGAAATTGATGATGTCCTGCCTATCCGTGGCTGGGTCAATTTTGGCGAAATAGCCATCCTGGTCAAGCTCATCCAGGCAGAGTGACGCACATTTGTTAACTAGCCCATGGGCCTTTTTGAGAATCCTGTTTCGTACCGCTTCATCCCATTCAGCGACGCTATGGTCTACCAAAAGATTTCTCACCTCAATGGCAGGATCGTCTAGGCCCCACATGTCCCAGTAGGTCCCGGTCAACGATCTTCCATGGTCGATCAGCCAGAACTCTTGCTTTCCAGGAGCATAGATAATGTTGCCTTGATGGCGATCATCATTAGCCACGAATTCGTCAAGCGCGATTGTTCCATCCAGGTCAAATTGACTATGTACGGCTTTAGCGAAGGCATGCGTTGGATTACGCATTGCACGTTCAAGGCTATAACTGCGCGTTCCGGCTTGCTGACTCGCAAAACAAACCATTACTCCACGACCAGAAAATGAAGATTCGAATTCTTCTAAGTCTGCGGTATCAAGCAAAACCACAAAGGGTCTAGGAATCTTCATGCCCAAAGCCCGCCCCACTTGAGCGGTAGTCAATTCAGCAATAATTCTTCGAGGGTCAAGGCTTAGCTTAACGTAACCAGTGACAGTCTCACCGGAGTCGCTCAGTAATTCGGCTTTGTAGGTCTCGCCGTCACTGCCCTCGCCAATACGGCCAAGGATGGTCGTGACATCGGCATGGCCAATTGGCTCAAGGCTTGTCTTTGTTGAGTTCTTCAAAGCGGGCAGCAATCCCTTCAAGTAATACTAGATCCGTCTCTTTAAGCCGTCCGGCGATAGCGGCTTGTTCAATTCGCTGAATTGCCGCCAGGCTTCGCGGAGTAACGATGCCTCCAAGGTTCTGGACAGCTTTAAACGCTATAGAGTCAAAATTGCTCTCTTGACCATCCAGGCTAATGCCTAGCTCGCCCGTGTCCTCTTCACTGCCCGTCATCGGCCCAATTTCGTCGGAAAGCCATATCGAATTCACGCCGCATACGTGGGCAATTTTCGATAAATGGGCGCTTTGCAGATTTTTTCCCGTTTCGAGTTGAGAAATTACAGGTTGCTCAACGCCAACCTTCAGCGCCAGAGCGCGCTGGGTCAATTTTGCGTGTCGGCGGGCATCTTTTATGCGTTCGGCGAGCGTAGTCATGGTCGCAAATCTATAAGTTCGCTTATGCGCTTGCAAATAAGCCTCCTTCTTCATAGGATATAAGCAGGCTTATCAGGAGGGTTCTCACATGACCCCTATCGAAAGGCTCGTCGACTTCTTCGGCGGGCAAACCAAAACCGCTTCAGCGCTCGACGTATCCCAAGCAGCAGTTTCGTACTGGGTCGCCGGGATTCACCCGATGCGTGCAGAAAAAGCTTTCAAGGCTGAAGAGTTGACCGGCGGAAAGATCACTGCGCGTGAGCTTTGCATGCCCCAGAAGGACTCCCGATCCGCCGCATGACATCCCAGTCCGCCGTTCCATTGAAGCCAGATTAGAAGAGAGCAGTCCCCATGCAAACGTCCAGTTCCAGACACACCGTACAAACCCGTGATCAGGTGCTGGTCGCCCACGCTGCAAACCAGATCGCGCGCACCAGCCTCAGCCAGGACGACTTCGCCCAGGCGCTGAGCCGCGAAATCTATCTGACTGTGCCGCCAGAGAGGATCCGGGATGCGAAAGTCCCGGACTTTGAAGAACTGGCCCGCCAAAACGATGTTGCCGAATTCGTTAAGGCGACTGGCCGCTGGCTCAAGCGTGTTCAGCGCTGGCTGTCCTTCGATCAGGAAATGCCGTCCTGGCTGGAAGAGTCGTGGGTCAACGCCCTTGAACCTGAATTCCGCGACCACTGCGTAAACGAGTTGGCAAGCCGCCACGGCCTGACCGGCGCCCGCCAGATGACCAGCGACCAATGTGCGAACAAAAGCTTCGGTGCTCTGATACGCGCGCTAGGCGATGTGATCGACACCGGCAGCGAAGTGTTTGATGACCAGGTGATGTGCGAACTGGATCTGCCGCACTTGCCAGCGTTCGCCAAGCAGTGCCGCCAGGTTGAAGCAAAGGCGGGGGAGCTGGGGCGTCGTGCGGAGCAGTTGCTCGCTGGGGCGCGGCCACTGAAATCCATCGCCTGAACTTCAGACACAAAAAAGCCGACGTACGAGGTCGGCTGATTCGATAACACTTTCTGAGGCCGAGTATATGCAAAGCCAGCCACATATCAATAGCGCTACCAACCTCGCGCCACGTTTTCCGCGTGCTGAAACCGTGGCGAGTATTCGCTCATTTTCAGTTTACTTGGCGGCCTGACATGCAATACACCGTCACGATTAACCAGGTGAAGGCGTTGGAGTGGGGGCTGAATTCTCAGCAGGCCCTGCTCTTCGCGTTCGTCTACGGCTGCCCGAGCTGGGCCAAGCCAATCAAGACAGATGACGGGATCTTCTTCGCGCTGAGCAAGGCCAAGATCACTGAGGAGCTTCCGCTACTCACTGACAAGCCGGACACCGCTTATCGCATGCTGAAGGCCCTGGAAGAGGCCGGTTTGATTGAGCTTTCCAGCACTTCGAACATCACGCTTTTCCGCCTCACAGAGAAAGCGATCGAGTGGAACCAGAAGCTCGACGGGTCGGAAAAATATCCGACCCCGCCAAACAATAAGGGTCGGAAAAAAATCCGATCTACCTCGGATAAATCTCCGAGCAAGGTCGGAAAAAAATCCGGCCAAGGGTCGGATAAATCTCCGACAAATCATGATACCAATCATCAGGGTACCAATCAGGACACCAGTCAGGACTTGCAGGACGCCACCGGCAAGCCGGCTCAGTCCCACGGTTTGGTTCTGGTGGTTGATCGCACCGATGCCCCACGAGTTGAGATCCCCGCTGACATGCCGGGCCCCAAAGACCAGACCTGCAAAACCTTCAAGGTTTGGGCGAACTACGCCATGGCTTACCGAAAACGCTACAGCGCTTGGCCGGTGTGGAATGCCAAGGTCGGCGGCCAACTCGGCCAACTGGTTGACCGCCTCGGCGCCGATGTCGCCCATCATGTTGCCGCTCACTTCCTGAAAACCAGCGATGCCGCTGTTCTGCGCAAGTGCCACAGCCTCAACGAGCTGCTGGTCAACGCCGAGAGCTACCACACCCAATGGGTGACCGGTCAGCGCATCAACGGCACAACCGCCCGCCAGATGGAGCGGACTGAGGCGAACCATTCCGCAGCCGAGCAGGCCGCCCAGATAGTCCTGGCCAAGCGCCAAGCAGGTGACCGCAATGAATACCTCTGAAATGAACGACCAGCAGGTCGCCGGGCTGGCCGCCGCCATTTGTGCAACCGCCGAGGCTATGGGGCAGGAAATGAACCCAGGCACCGCCGCGATGATGGCCGAAGACCTTTGTGCCTACCCGGTGCCCGTCGTCAAAGCCGCGCTGAAAGCCTGCCGCTTCGAAGTGAAGGGCAAGCTGGCAATGGCCGACATCCTGCAGCGCGTCCAGTCCTCCGACGGCCGTCCCGGCAAGGACGAGGCCTGGGCCATCGCAATGACCACCAACGACGAATTTGAAACCGTGGTGCTGACCGACGAGATCCAACTGGCCCTGGCTGCTGCGAAACCCATCTTGGATGGCGGCGACAAGATCGGTGCACGCATGGCGTTCATCGACGCCTACCAGCGGTTTGTGGGCCAGGCCCGTGAGGATGCGAAACCGGTCAACTGGCATGTTTCCGTGGGCTTTGACGCCAACCGCCGTATCCAGGCCGTCACCAAGGCCATGGAGCTGAAGCGAATACCCCGCGACCACGGCCAAAAGTACTTGGCTGACCTGAGTGTTGAACCGATTTCCGAAGACGGTCGCGCCATCGCTGGTGTGCTCACTGGTGCTGTTACCCGTCCAGAGCCGGCGCTGCGCCAGAGGCTGGAGCTGGTGAAGAACTCGATGTTGGAAATGCGAAAAGCCAGCGCAGAGCGTAAGGATGAAATTCGGATTGAAGCCGCCGATGAGCTGGCGGATCGCCGGGCTCTACTGATCAAGCAGGCCCAGGAGCTGGAAGCGAAGAGGGCAGCGCAATGACCAAGCCTGCCAAGCCCCGCCCAATGCCCGTGTACCTGATACTGCGCCGCCTGGTTGATCCGGCCACCGGCCGAGAGGTTGCCGCATTCGTGCCGTCCTCCGACGCTGACCGGTCAATTCTTCGCGAGCGGGATTTTCGGATCAACACGAAGATCCGCGCCGAGCTGAAGCAGCCGCGTAACCCACGGTTCAACGGTCTGGTCCACGGCCTGGGCCGGGTGTTGAGCCAGAACATCGACCGCTTCTCTGGCAAGCAGTCCCACGACGCTATCAAGGCTCTGCAACTGGAGTCGGGCGTGTACTGCGACGAGGAAGCGTTCGACATCCCTGGCCTAGGCCAACTCACCCGCAAGACACCCCGCAGCCTTTCCTACGACTCGATGGGGGAGGAGACATTCCAAGACTTCTGGCGCCAGTGCTGTGCGTACCTGGTGCTCCACGACTGGCCAACACTCACCGAGGAGCGCCTGACTGAGATGGCCGAGTTCGAAGCATTCAAGGAGGCCGCATGACAATTGAGCGAAAGCAGCCCAAGCCAAAGAAGTGCCGTGTCGCCACATGCGGGACCACATTCACCCCAGCGCGCCTCGGTCAGGCGGTGTGCAGTCCGGCTTGCGCAATGATCGACGCGCCCAGGCATGAGCCGAAGGCGCGCAAGGCCTTGGCCGATATCGAGCGCAAGGACATCAAGGTCCGCAAGGAGAAGCTGAAGAGCAGGGCGGATCACTTGCGCGAAGCCCAGGCGGCAGTGAACGAGTACGTGCGCCTGCGTGACGCGCACCTGCCCTGCATCAGCTGCGACTCCACGCCGAACGACAACGACCTCATGACCGGCAGCCGGTGGGACGCTGGGCATTACCGATCCGTGGGTGCCTGCCCAGAGTTGCGCTTCGAGCCGCTGAACATCCATCGCCAGTGCGTGAGGTGCAACCGCAACCTTTCCGGAAATGCCGTGGAGTATCGCATCCGTCTGGTGCAGCGCATCGGCGCCGAGAAGGTGGCGTGGCTGGAAGGGCTGCACCCTGCCTGCAAGTACACCGTGGAAGAGATCAAGGCCATCAAGGCCAAGTACCGGGCAATGATCAGAGAGCTGAAAAAAGGGGAAGCCGCATGACCTATCGCAACGTTGTTTCAGCAGTAGTTCGGGCGCTTGCGGCCGAGACCATCAGTTCCGCCGGCGGCTGCGACTTCGAGCCGAGAGTTCAGTGCGCCAAGCAGAAGGGGGAGATCGTCGGCAAGGAGGCTGCGTTTCTCCAGGACTGCTGGGTATTCGGTCGGTTGCATAAGGCGCTGCCCTCAGCGCACTGGCGGGCACTGGTGGCCAAGTACTCCACCCATGAGGCGCGCAAGCACGGCGCGATCCTGGAGCTGCTGAATTCGGTGAAGTCGCCGGCTCCGAAACGGTTTCGGGAGTGCGCGGTATTGACCTGGGCGATTCCACAAGTGGCCGGTGCCGATGGCAAGCGCTCCGCCGCAGTGCTGCCGGCCGCCTGGTACGACATCACCAATTGGGACAATGACGGCAAGCCGGAATCGACCCGCTACCGTTGGCGCTCGTCGATCCGCAAGGCGCTGGATGACCAGGTGAACGAGGCGCTCACTGCTGCTCAGGAACTGCTCGACGCAGAGGGGCTTATCGAAAGTTGCGCGGCGTAGCAAATAGCCATTGCAATGAGTGAGAAAGTGAGAGAGTATTTACCCATCCTGTCGATCTTGCGCGTTAGGGATTGACACTTAAGAGCCTCGCCACTGTGCGGGGCTTTTTGCATTCCGGGGGCGGTGACCGAGCGGCTTAAGGTTGAATGAGTGCGCATAGATACCGCACCGGTAGCTAGTCGTTGAGGTGTCCGCTACGGGGCTATACCAAGGCGACCATGGGTTCGAATCCCATCCATCCCCACTTATTCTGAACCCGGCCAAGCGCCGGTTTTTATGTTCTCATTCTGGGATGTCATATTGCCATCAAGTTGTTACGCTTGTTTCGCTCGAACACTTAAGGATTTGAGCTTGATAGGAGTGGTGGCATGAAACGCGATAAATACATTGTTGAATTTGTTCTGAAGGCAATCGAGTCACTGCCGCTCGGGGATGAAGTTACCGATAGCCAGATTCACCAGCAGTTAAAAGAGAAGGGTGTCTTGGGCGATCGCTTGAATGACCAAGTAAAAGCTGCCATGTACATGCTGCGTGAAGCGGGGTTCATCGAGGCGCGAGTGAGGACAGATGGCCCAGGCATCAAGGATGCCGCTGCGTGGCGTCTTACCTGGGCGGGAGCTGACTTGTTATCACCATACAAAAAGTAAAGAAGACTTATTAGACAAGCCCAGCCATCGAGCTGGGCTTTTTCGTTTTCGGCCCCGCCACACCCTTCGCACTGAGCAGGGAGTGCCGTCGGGGCTGACCTATTTCAAACATGCCCCACGGAGTCGAGCGCATGGAGTATCTACAGCGCCTGCTCGACAAGATCGACAGGTTCGAATTGCTGATTGCGGGCCTCGTTGGGGCTGTGATCGCCAGCTGGTGGCACAAGGACGACCTGAAGGACTGGCGTGCCTGGATGATCTTCCTCATCACCGGTATGGCCTGCTCGATCTACCTTACGAGCATGGTGAGTACTTACCTGGGCGTGACCGAGCCGAAGATCGTCGCCGGCATTGGCTTCCTGTTGGGAGCCTTTGGCGGCTCGCTCCTGGCGGCCATCAATCGAGCCATTAAATCCGCTGACCTCTGGGCGCTCATTCGCCAGCGGTTCGGGGGAGGCAACCCATGAATCTTGAGCTGATTAACTCCATCGCCTGCGGCCTTATCGCGCTGTGGGCTGCCTGGTGCGTACTGAGCGGGAAGGTGAGGGACGGCATCCTCGGGAAGCTGATCTACTCGACGATCGCCATCAGCGGCTTTGTCGTCATGGCGCGCAGCCAGAACATCTTCTTCGGCCCGAGCAGTGCTGGTCTGACGCTGCACGTCGCCCTGGCCTTGGCCGGTGTGCGGCACATCTTCATGGTCACTTACTGGCAGCGGGTGAAGGTCTGGCTGTGCCGCGCGCTGAACTGCGAGCATTGCTTGCATTGTGACAAGGCGCCTGGCGGTATCGATCGCCGCGCCAAGTAATCCGCGCCACGTTTTCGAATGCGCCAAATCGTGGCGCGCAATCATGAGGGATGCAGATGACGACCATTGCCTACAAAGACGGCGTGATCGCCTATGACTCCCAGATAACCCGTGGTGATGTGATCACCTACGACGATTACGAAAAATGCCTTGAGCGCAACGGTGTGAAGTTCTTCTGCTCGGGTGCGGTTGCTGACTATCAGCGCTTGGTTGATGCTTACTTCGGTGCAAAGCCTGAAGGCAACATCGACGTTTCAGCCATTGTGCTGGACGGTGAGCAGTTGATGCTGGTTGCCGTGGATGACGCTACAGGCCTGTGGAAGTCGCCGATCATGCTTGATCGCCCCTACGCCATTGGTAGCGGCACGCCCTACGCATTCGCCGCAATGGATATGGGCGCGACTGCCTATCAGGCGGTAGAAATGGCTGCAAAGCGCGACACCAGCACAGGCGGTGCGATCCGGACTGTGAACATCGAACCTGCAAGGGCGGGGTAGGTGTGCCGCAGGTGAGTGCGACACATTCACATGAAGAATTACAGATCTTCTATTCCCGTCAGAGCTATTTTGTGAATTCGGTCTAGGTCAATGAACTCGTCGGTGACGTCCCCGGTATGGAGATGGGCATACCTTTCGGATTGCTTACGGTTGAGCCCAACAAACAACTCTGTGCCGGATTCAACGGTGATAGCTTTAGATTTTTCCAGCAGAAGCCTGTTGAAGTTAGGGAGGTAGAGGACGTGTATCCCCGAGCTCAGCCGAGCACATGCAAGGTTTGCCTCGCGCTCGTCAGAGTAAGGCCCACTAACGCATTCACCATCTGAGGTAGAGTCCACGACTTGGTAGTGGGCCTCGGTTGGGCTCGACGATTCAACTCGGACACTGCTAGTAATCGCAATCAAATCGCTGCGGGGAATGTGTACAACGCTATATCTCTCAGTCATGAAATCCATCCTTGTGAATTGACCGCAATCAATACCGGCAACGCGCCACTATTTCAATCCCGCCTTTGAGCTGACCTGAGACAATTTATGACAACCAAGCAACCCGACTGGGAGGCAATCGAACGTGCCTACCGGGCCGGGTTTTGAGCCTGATGGCTTGAGAGGCCTATTTCTACTTCACGTACTTGACGGTTGCGCTAACCAGTAACTGATCGTTGACCGTGACTTTGCAAAAGCGCTTCGCAACTGTTTTGTTATCACTCGCGAGTGTGGGGTCGCATTGCAAGAATACCTTTTTACCCTTCCAGTCCTGAGCTACACCAGCAGTGGCTGCGCTAGCGTACTCTTTCATGAATTTCCGATTCCATGGCCCGAAATAGACTTCAGGTTCGCCGCCTCCGAAGAAACCAGATTCCTGCGTGGCGCAGAGCGTCCCCTCCATCCTTTCTCCGTCGATGATATTGGCATCGGTGTAGCAGTTCATCAGGCCGTTCCAAACGTCTAGATCTACTGGCCCCCTGTTAACCCAGGTAGGGGCAGTAACGCATCCTGAGAGAGTTACAACTGCGAGAGCGCTAAGGCAAATACATTTAATGCGAGTCATTGAATTGAGCTTCCTTACTTTTTGAGGCCGCCACCAATACCGGTAACACTCCACTATTTCAAGCTCAAGGTGATCCATGGATAGGCCATACCCTCCATCGTCACTGCTTGAGCTGTCCGATCTATCAGACTTCGGCATTCGCCTAACCCCGGCTCCCGAAGTGTGGGAATGGCTCCAGGCCGAGATCCTTTCTGACAGCGGCAGCATTCACAACGAAGACCATGCCCACCTACTGGATGCAGACATCCGAATCATGTGGGCGTCGTCGAGTTTTGAGAAGCAAGGCCGTAAAGTCTTGGGTCAGGCCGAACAGGTAGAGTTCCGCGCAGGTGGCTGGCAGAAGGCTCGGATGGAGCAACAGATGCGTGATTGGTTCGGCGATGTGCCGGCTTTCATCATCACCCTAGCAGCCGACTACTGCGCCCAGTGCAGCGACCTTGAGTTCTGCGCCCTGATCGAACACGAGCTGTATCACCTGGCTCATGCGACCGACAAGTACGGTCAACCAGCATTCACCCAAGACGGCGCACCGAAGATCAAGCTGCAGGGCCACGACGTTGAAGAGTTCGTCGGTGTCGTCCGCCGTTATGGTGCAAGCCCTGGCGTTCAAGCGCTGGTGGATGCTGCAAACAGTCCTGCTGAGGTGGGGAAATTGAACATTGCGAGGGCCTGCGGAACCTGTCTGCTCAGATTGGCCTGACCCCTGACAGACCTAAGACGGAATTTACCCTATGGCAGCCCTGAGCAATGAGGTGAAAGGCTTCATGGTTCAGGCCTTGGCGTGCTTCGATACTCCGTCGCAGGTTGCAGCAGCTGTCCGAGAAGAATTCGGAATTGAGGTGACCCGCCAACAGTGCGAGGCCCAAGACCCTACCAAGCGCGCCGGGCGAGACCTGGCAAAGAAGTGGGTGACCCTGTTCCACGACACCCGCAAGCGATTCCGAGAAGAGACTGCCGAGATCCCGATCGCCAACCGCGCTTTCCGCCTCCGTGCCATGAACCGTTTTGTGGAGAGGGCCGAGTCGATGAAGAACATCGGTCTGGCTATGCAGATCCTCGAACAGGCCGCGAAAGAAACCGGCGACATCTACGTCAACCGGGCCCGGAAAGAAGAGGCTGGCGACGAACCGGTGATCCCGACGCGCATTCAGGTCGATGTGGTGGATGCGAGGAAACTGAATGCCGAGCCTTAACGTTCCGCAGGCTCAGTTCCTCACGCTACCTCACAAGTTTCGCGCGTTCGTCGCTGGGTTCGGCTCAGGTAAGACCTGGGTGGGCTGCTCGGCGCTGAGCAAGCACTTCATGGAGTGGCCCGGCGTCAACGCGGGATACTTCGCACCTACTTATCCGCAGATCCGAGACATCTTCTATCCGACCATGGATGAGGTGGCCTACGACTGGGGGCTGAAGACCAAGATCAACCAGGCGAACCACGAAGTTCACATCTACAGCGGCCGGCAGTACCGCGGCACTGTGATTTGCCGGTCGATGGAGAAGCCGCAGACCATCGTCGGCTTCAAGATCGGGCAAGCCCTGGTTGATGAGTTGGATGTGATGAGTTTGCTGAAGGCTCAGCAGGCCTGGCGCAAGATCATTGCCCGGATGCGTTACAACCTGTCCGGACTCAAGAACGGGGTGGACGTAACCACCACGCCTGAGGGTTTCAAGTTCGTCTACCAGCAGTTCGTGAAGCAGCTGCGTGACAAGCCGGCGCTGAACGACATGTACGGCTTGGTGCAGGCCAGCACGTTCGATAACGAGCTGAACCTGCCGGATGACTACATCGCATCCCTGATGGAGTCGTACCCGCCGCAACTGATTCAAGCGTATCTCCGTGGGCAGTTCGTCAACCTAACGTCAGGCACGATCTACACGGCTTACGACCGCAAGCTCAACGGGTGCTTTGACACCGTGCAGCCCGGCGAACCGCTGTTCATCGGCATGGACTTCAACGTCGGCAAGATGGCGGCCATCACCCACGTCAAACGCGACCAGGGGCTGCCCAGGGCCGTGGATGAGTTGATCGACGGCTACGACACGCCCGACATGATCCGCCGCATCAAGGAGCGCTACTGGCAGCACGACGGCAACGACTTCAGGAAAACCTGCGAGATCAGGATCTACCCGGATGCCTCGGGCGACTCACGCAAGTCCGTGAACGCCAGCATCACCGACCTGGCCATGCTCAAGCAGGCCGGGTTCGCAGTCATCGCACCAGCGGCAAACCCGCCGGTTAAGGACCGAATAAACGCAATGAACGCCGCCTTCTGCAATGCGCAGGGTGAGCGCCGCTACCGGATCAACCCGTTCACCTGCCCAACCTATGCCGATGGCTTGGAACAGCAGGTGTGGGGTGCGAACGGTGAGCCAGACAAAACCGCCGGAATCGATCACGCGAACGACGCCGGCGGCTACTTCATCCACCGCGAGTACCCGATCATCAAACCGGTCACCGCAATGAAAATGGGGGTCGCTCGATGACGGACGTCACTTTCACCCGTCCCGAGTACACGGCGGCGAAGTACCGCTGGCGCTTGGTGCGCGACGTCTGCAAGGGCTCGGAAACGGTCAAGGCTGCCGGCGATTATTACTTACCCCGGCCGAATGCCTCGGACAAGTCCCAGGACAACAAGGACCGATACGACGCGTACAAGAAGCGTGCTGTTTTCTACAACGCCACCGGGCGCACCAAGCACAGCCTGGTGGGCGCGGTGTTCCGCACTTGGCCAACGCTGACTGTTCCCGGCGCGCTCGACTACGTGACAAAGGACATCGACGGGCAGGGCGTCAGCGTTTACCAGCAGTCGCAGTCGGTCATAGGGCATTTGCTCGAAGTCGGTCGTCACGGGCTGTTGGTGGATTACGCGGCTGTAGAGGCGGGCACAGTGAGCAAGGCAGACGAGCAGGCCGGTCGCGCTCGTGCAAACGTCGCCAGCTACCCGGCTGAGTCAATCATCAACTGGAAGACGCGCCAAGTTGGCGGCCAGCACCTGTTGAGCTTGGTTGTGCTGCGCGAAAAAATCGACGTCGATACTGATGACGGGTTCGGTAGTGAGCAGGTTACCCAATATCGCGTGCTGCGCCTGGACCCAACCGGTGTGTATACCCAGGAACTGTGGGAAGAAGGATCCAGCAAGACGGAGATGACGGTGGCGCCATTTGCACCGCTGAACGGATCCGGGCAGCCATGGCGAATCATCCCGTTCCAGTTCCTGGGCAGCGAGAACAATGACACCAGCATCGACGACTCGCCGCTGTACGACATGGCCGAAGTGAACATCGGACATTACCGCAACAGTGCCGACTACGAAGAGGCAGCTTACCTGGTGGGCCAGCCTCAACCATGGATGTCTGGCCTCGATGAGCAATGGCGCGACCATCTCGAAGAGGCAGGGATCTTCCTGGGTTCCAGGGCGCCCTGGCTGCTACCTGTCAATGGCGCATGTGGCGTATGGCAGGCGCAGCCCAACACCGTCGCCAAAGAGGCCATGGACGCCAAGAAAGAGGACATGGTTTCGCTCGGTGCCCGGTTGATCGAGCGTGGCAGTGCAGTGAAGACCGCGACCCAGGCCGATAACGACAGCGCCGCCGAACACAGCGTTCTCTCCCTGGTGGTGAGTAACGTCAGCGAGGCGTACAGCCAGTGCCTGGTCTGGATGGCCGAGTTCGTGAACGCGTCCGGCGAAGTGGTCTACAAGCTCAATCAGGACTTCAGCCAAATAACCCTGGACGCGACGATCCTGGTAGCACTGTTCAATGCGGTGCAGGGTGGCAAGGTGCCTGAGGGCGACTTCTGGCAGTACCTGCGTGATCGCGGCGTGATCAACCCAGAGAAGACGGACGAAGAGATCCGGGAGGAGCTGGAAGCACAAAGCACTGGGCCTGATCTGGATGACGACGAGGTAATCCCAAATGGCGGCAAACCAAGCAATCCTTGACGCCACCATCCGGCACGCCGTCTTTCTGGAGCAACTGAAGTCGGGGGAGGTGGCGAAGTTCGCGCCTTTCCTCAAGGAAATCGACCGCTCTATCCGTGAGCGGCTGACTCGGACGGATCTGACGGACTACAGCGTCGCCCGCCTGGAGCGGCTGCTCAGCGAGGTTGATAGCCTGCTGCTGGGAATCTTCGACCGGTACAGCGAGAAGCTGAACCTCGACCTGGTGGACATCGCTAATTACGAGGCCGAGTTTGAGGCGACCAGCCTGACACGTGCGGCACCGGTGGGCGTCACCTTTGATGCAGCGGTTCCAGGTGCGGCGGCAATCAGGGCAGCAATCCTCACCAACCCGCTCAGCGTGCGCGGTGCCGACGGCGGGAAGCTGCTCAAGTCGTTCATTGATGCCTTCACCGCCGCGGAGCGGCAACGCCTCACAGGCGCGATCCGGCAGGGCTTCTTCGAAGGCCAGACCAGCTTCCAGATCATCAAGAATATTCGCGGCACTAAGGCGCTCCAGTACAACGACGGCATGTTGGCCACGACCAATCGCAACGCCGGCGCCATCGTGCGGACGGCGGTGCAGCACGTCGCCACCCAAGCGCGCATGGAGACGCTGAAGGAGAACGCCGATGTCGTGCAGTCAGTGGAGTGGGTCAGCACCCTAGATTCGAAGACCACCAGCCAGTGCCGGACGCTCGATAAACGTCGGTTCAAGCTGACTGAGGGGCCGAGGCCGCCGATCCACATCAACTGCCGCTCGACGGTGGTGGCGGTGACGCGGTTCAGTGCCTTGTTCGCTAAGGACGCCACGCGGGCGTCGATCGGCGATGGCGGTGCCCAGCAGGTGAGGGCAGATCTCAGCTACTACGACTGGCTCAAGCAGCAGCCGGCGGCGTTTCAGGACAAAGCAATCGGTCCCGTTCGAGCGAAGCTGTTTCGCGAAGGCGGGCTGAGCGTCCAGCGATTCTCAGAACTGCAGCTTGATCGGAACTTTACACGACTCACCCTTTTGCAAATGCGTGCGCTTGAGCCGCTGGCATTTGAGCGGGCAGGCGTATAGATCAACAGTCATGGCGTTCAGATTCAATGTCATCAAAGCGTTTCTGGAACTGTACGTGCCATTTTTCGTATGACGCATTGTAACGATTCATTGTTTCGGAGAACTCTTTATCGTCCTGTTCTTTAACCGCGCTTTTCAACTGATTGACCATATTGATGCTGACAACGGAAAGCAGCGCTGGCGCATAGGCGCTGAACGTATATCCAGTTTTCATCAGGCCATCAAGTCGCTCGTGATATTCCTCGAGAGTGAATTTTGTATGTCCTGTTAGCGCGACAAAGCTCCCTAATGACCCGAGGAATAAATCTGCTTTCGCTCGAAAATTTTGCTCATGAGTATCCAGTCGAGCTATGCATGCTTGTCGCTTAGCGATCTCAGATGTTTGCGACGTAGACCACCATCCGGTAACGCTCGTTGTCATCACTCCTGCAAGAGTCAGTAAGCCGGTAATTAGCGCCACTGCTATTACCTTCAATACTTCAATCATTTTTGAAACTCATTTTTCCCGTTCTCCATCGCTGAGTTGGTCCATGGCCTCAAAGGGCCGCGTGCATTCTCCACACAATCCCGTCTTGTTTCTATCTCCGCAGGCAGGGCCTGCACCTACGTCTCTGGGAGACAACCAATGCTGAAATTCCAACTGGATACCCTGGAAGGGGTAGATGAATCCGTGCGCGCTCTTTACACCGAGAAGGAGGGCAAGTTCGTACTCGGCATTGAAGGTCTGCCGCAGCAAGAAGATGTAACCGGCCTGAAGGCCAAGGTTGATGAATTGCTCGGCGAGAAGAAAGCCGCAGAGAAGGCTCGCAAAGACGCTGAAGAACAGACCCGGCTGGAGCGTGAAGAAGCCGCTCGCAAGTCCGGCGACGTCGAAGAGCTCGAAAAGTCATGGTCCGAAAAGTACAACCGCCGCGAAGCTGAGCTGAACGGCATGCTGGAACAGGAGCGTGGAACGCTGAGCACTCAGATCCGGGATCTGACCGTGGGCCGTACCGCTACTGATATCGCGTCTGCCCTGGCAATCCCAGGCAGCGCCAAAGCCCTGTTGCCGCACATCGAACGCCGTCTGAGCGTCGAACAGCGCGACGGGAAGCCTGTTGTGGTCGTCCTCGATCAGCAGGGCAAGCTCTCGGCGGCAACGTTGGATGAGCTGAAAGCAGAATTCGCAAACGACACGGCCTTCGCGCCGCTGATCGCGGGTAGTAAGGCAACTGGCGGCGGGGCTGCTGGTGCTGGAGGTGGCGGCGGGGCCGCAAAAGGAAAAATCGGCGGCACCAAAGAGGAACGTACGGCCGCGATCGCAAGCCGGTTCCCGGATCTCCCACAATCGTAAGGAAATAACTCATGTCCCTGTCGCAAATGCAGGTTTTCAACGAATACATCATGCCGGCGACTCTCGAGACGCTGGACCAGTATCTCGCCGCATTCAACGCCGCTAGCCGCGGTGCAATCGTGCTGTCTCCTGACGGCTTCACTGGTGACTTCCTCCAAGAGTCGTTCTTCCAGACCCTGGCCGCCGCCCAGCGCCGCGTGGATCGCTACAGCGCGAACGCCGCGGTTGCTGCAACCGATCTGACCGAGCTGAAGAACACTTCGGTGAAGGTAGCCGGCGGTTTCGGTCCGATCCGCTACGAACCGTCGCAGATGACCTGGCTGGAGCGTCCAACCGCGCAAGGCATCGAGGTTGCCAGCCGCGCGTTCGCTGAAATCCTGCTGAAGGATCAACTGAACACCGCTATCGCCGCCTTGGTTGCTGCAATCACCGCCCAGGCCGCCGCTGTCAACGATGTGTCGGCGATCGCTGGCATCACCTACGCTGGGCTGAACAACGCTCACGCGAAGTTCGGCGACGCAAGCCAGAACCTGGTGACCCAGGTGATGCAGGGCACCAGCTATCACAAGCTGGTGGGCCAGAACCTGGCGAACCAGCAGCAGCTGTTCCAGGCGGGCAACGTGCGAGTGGTGGACATCCTCGGCAAAATCTCCGTCGTGACGGATGCCCCGGCGCTGATGCAGGCCGGCCCCCCTAACAAGGAAATCATCCTGTCCCTGGTGCAGGGTGCGGCCTTGGTCCACGACGGCCGCGACATCATCAGCAACGTCCAGACCACCAACGGCAAGGAGCGTATCGAAACCACGCTTCAAACCGACTACACCTTCGGTCTGGGCCTCAAGGGTTACACCTGGGACACCACCACCGGCGGCAAGTCGCCAACCGACGCCGAACTGGCGACCGGTACCAACTGGGACAAGACCGCCACCAGCATCAAGCACACCGCCGGTGTGGCTCTGATCGGTGATGCCTCCAAGTAACCCTGACAGCTGAGTCGGGCCCTGCGCCCGGCTTGGCGAGGACATGATCATGAACAACAAGAACATCTGGTATCTGCCTGGTCCATTCCACCAGTACCAGGAAGACGTGAAGGCACTCGCCAAAGCAAACGGCCTGCGCATCGTCGATGCAAGCGTTACCGAAAGTCGTGAAGATGCCGCCGACGAAGTGCCGGAAGTGACGACCAAGGAACAGCCGACGGTACTGCTGATCGATGGTGGCAACTCCAGCGTCAATATCGATGCCTTCCGTGCTGAACTCGAATCTGTCGGCCTGATCGTCGAGTCATTCACTGATCAGGCGCTGGTGCGCCCCGAAGGTGAGCTTGGTCCTATCGCTGGCCGCCTGTTTCAGGTGTTCGAGGCGGTAAACTCCGGTGTGGAAAGCCTGATCCGCGAGCGTGACGGTGAAGTGGAGAAGGTTGCAGCTCTGCAACGTCAGGTGGACGTTCTTCTCCAGCAGGCCGACAAGGCCGGTCAAGTGGATGCCGAAGCGAAGGAAATCGCAGGCCTCAAGGCCACGCTGGATGATGCGAAGGTGCCATACCGGGCCAACGCCTCGAAAGAATCCTTGGAAAAGCTCGTCGCTGATCTGCCCAAGGCCTGATAATGCTGGCTGCCGGTGGCCCGGCTACCTATCTCAAACCATTCCAGTGAGTTGACGCATGACACTCATCATCGAGGACGGCACCGGCAAGCCTGACGCCGAAAGCTACGCATCCGCCGAAGACCTGGCCATGTACGGCGTGAAGTTCGGCGTGACCATCCCGGCGGAAGTGCCAGCACAGGAAGCGTTGCTGCGGCGGGCAGCGCTGGCAATGGATGGCATGACGTGGAAAGGGCGAAAGTCCAACAGCGAGCAGGCCCTGTCCTGGCCACGCCGCGGCGTCGAACTGGATTACGAAATCAAGCCAGACAACTATCTGCCGGCGCGTATCCAGTACGGCCAGATGGCCCTGGCCGCCGAGATCCATCAGGACGACATCGACCCAATCGACAAGCGCAAAGGTGCTGTGACGCTGGAACGCGTCGAGGGCGCGGTAACTCGCGAGTACGCAGCGATCCCGAACACCAGCGGCCGCCTGCTGCCGGCGGCGCCGGATCGGCCGAGCGCTACCCAGTTCGCCGATTACCTACAAAAGCGCGGGCTATTCGCAATCCGCGCATAGCCGCAACGGAGAACACCATGGCCACCTTCTACGACGAAATGGCCGTGCTGGCTCTGGATATGATCACAGAGTTCGGTCAGCCTGTGATCATCAGTAAAACAAAGCCTGGCGAGTACGACCCGGAGACGGGGGGTGAAGCTCCGGGTTTCACTGTCGAGCAAACAGCCCAAGGCATCATATTCGACTTCACCGGCCTAGAATTCCAGAACAACAGCCTCATCAAGCAGGGCGACAAGAAGCTCAAGATCGCCGCGCAGGGATTGGCCTGGGTACCGGGCCTGCTCGACAAGGTGGTCGCTCAGGGTCGCACCTGGTCAATCGTTCCGCCGCTGAAAGAGGTCAACCCCGCCGGTACGCCAATTCTGTATGAGCTACAGGTGCGGTCATGAGCCGGGCGGGCGCCGGCCAATCCGGCAGATTCGCCCTGAGCCTGGCCGAGTTCGCCGCCCATGCCAGTGAAGCCATCGACGCGAGCCTGCGCGAGATCATCATCGAGATCGGCAGCAGCATCATCCGCATGTCGCCAGTGGGCAATCCTGAAATATGGGCTGCCAACGTCGCTCATCGCGAGGCCAATTCCCGCGCTGCCGATGCCTATGACTTCAAAGTCGCCGTCCGCAACACGCTCATAAACCTGAACGAATCAAATTTCACGAAGGCTGGCAATCTCAAACGCGGCGTCAAATACGCCAAGCCGCTGACGAAGACCGAGCGCGACCAGAACTTCAACGTGAACGGCCTGGTCGCTGGCCAAGACTATGTTGGCGGCCGCTTTCGGGCGAACTGGAATTTCTCCATCGGATCTGTCGACAACAGCTTCCGTATTCACCCGGACCCAACAGGTGCTGGGGCGACTGCGCGGCTTGTGGCGGGTGCTATCGAGTTCAAGGCCGGGCAAACGGCTTTCATCGTAAACAACTTGCCCTATGCCATTCCTCTGGAGTTCGGCCACTCCACCCAGGCCCCTGGCGGCATGGTTCGGGTAACCGTGGCTCGCTTCCAGCAGATCGTGCTGGAGGCCATCAGGAACAACCAGGTATGACTCACGCAATCATCGCTTCGATTTACGAGGCCAGGCTGATCACCTGGAACGCTGGCAGGTCGGAGAAGTTAAAGATCGTTTTCGAGAACACGGCCTACACACCGGGCGCGGGCGAGACTTACCTCCGGGCGTTCATGATCCCGGGCGACACCGCGAGCAACACGCTCGGCGGTGACCACAGGCTGTTCACCGGCGTGTTTCAGGTCAGCATCATCGCGCCTGCGGGCACGGGTAAGACCAAGACGAACCCTATAGCGGCTGAATTGACCGATCTGTTCCCGCTATACGGCAGGGACACGAAGGGCTCGGTCACCGTGGTGACAATGTCGCCGGTCGACCAGGCCCCCGGCATCACCGGCGATTCCACCTATACGGTCCCGGTCTCGTTCTTGTACCGAGCCGACACGAACTGATCCCGCCCATTGGGCAAACACACAAACCCGCCATTGAGCGGGTTTTTTCACATCTGCAAAGAGGAAAATCCCCATGGGCTACAAACTCCCGAACGGCGGCACCTTCCAGCACGCCGCAACCTACGGCGCAGCACTGGCGTTCGCTGCCATCAGCAATGCGAGCGAGGCGGTGGCTACTGTAGTCGGCGGCACCATTGCTGCTGGCGATATCGTTCTGCTCACGTCCGGCTGGAGCAAGCTGGATAGCAAGGTTGTGCGCGTGAAGGCGGCCACCGCGACGGCTATCACCCTGGAAGGTATCGACACCACCGATACTCAGGTTTTCCCGGCAGCAGGCGGTGCAGGCACTATGCGCAAGGTGCTGACCTGGGTGCAGATCCCTCAGATCTCCGACGTGGCCTTCTCCGGCGGCGAACAGAACTACCTGGATGTGGTGTTCCTCGAAGATGACCAGGGCAAGCAAATCCCCACCGACAAATCGGCGGCAAGCATGGTGCTGACCATCGCTGACGACCCGGCCCAGGCGTTCAACGGTGTGTTGTTGAAGGCGGACGCTGGTAAGCAGATCGAAGCGGCACGCCTCAATCTGCCCGGTAACGACATGCTGTTGTACGGCACCTACACGTCGTTCTCCAAGCAGCCGGCAGTCTCCCGCAACAACCTGTTGACGCGCACCGTCAACCTGGCACTGCAGGCTGAGCCGACCCGTTACCTGACTGCGGTGGCGTAACCCATGGCAAAGATCAGAATTGCCCAAAACCCGACGTTCAAAGCCTTCGTGTCGATCCCGATCGTTGGGGGTGAGCCCGAGAAAATCGAGTTCACCTTCAAATATCGGGATCGCCCAGGTCTTGCCGCTCTGTTTGATGAGTGGAACCTGAAACGCGATGAAGCTCGGACTGCCTTGGGCGACAACCCAACGCTTTCCGAAATCGTTGCCGCCGACACTGAGCAGCAGTCGCAGCAGATCAAGGACCTGGTAGTTGGCTGGGGCTTTGATGACAAGTTCGACGACAAGAGCATTCGTGCGCTGGTGACGTCCTGCCAGGGCGCTGCCGAGGCGGTCGTGAGCGCCTACCAGAACGCATTCAACCAGGCCCGCCTGGGAAACTGACGGACGCCGCCCGCGCACTCTACGCGCCGGCGGCACCTGCTGAACTAATCGGTTTGTTTGGGCTTTCCCCGGGCGACCTTGAAGAGGTGACCGAGGTCTGGCCCTGTAACTGGCCGGCTTTCTACCTGTTCAACAGGATGTCGACTCAGTGGCGGGCAGGCGCCGGCGGCGCGATCGGCCTGGACTACACCTGCATCCGTGACGTGGCCGGCTTCCTCGGCATCAAGAAAAAGAAACTCGCTGAAATCTTCCCTGACCTTCAGGTGCTGGAAGGCGAAGCCCTGCGCGTCATGGCGGAGGAAAGGGAAAACAGCCCGTAACCGCGGGCACTTATTCAAGGTGAGTCGATGAACATTGCAGAACTCGGCGTCAAGATCGACTCGGCCGATGCAATCCAGGCAAAAACGAGCCTGGATGAAATGGCGAAGGCCGGCGGCCGGGCGGAGCAGTCCGCCGTTTCGCTCATGAATGAAATGCAGGCCCTCGAAAAGTCGCTGTCTACCAGCGCCAAAACTACCCAGGACCTGGCCAAGCAGCGCGACGCCCTGGCGAAGCTGACCAAGACCGGCGCCTATGGCGAGGCCGAGGCCGCGAAGATATCGGCGCAGCTCGATAAGCAGCAGGTGGCCCTGGCCAAGTCCGCTATGGACGAGCAGAAAGCCCTCAACAGTCTGCTGGGCGCTATTGACCCGGCTCGCGCCGCAATGGCGAAGCTGGACACCCAGGTCGAGCAGCTTGGTAAGCACCTTGACGAGGGACGCATCAGTCAGGAGCAATACAACAGCGCTCTGAAGAAAATCGACGGCAAGTATGCCGAGCTCGATAAAACCAGTTCGGCTTTTGCAAGTCTTGGGCTGAATACCAAGGTTGCCCGGCAGAACGTCGTTCAACTGGGCAACGCCCTTGCCGAGGGCAATATTCGGGTCGCTGCGCACAACATTGTGGAGTTGGGTACCAATGCCGGTGCGTCGGCCATCCGAATCGCGGCTATGGCTGCGCCCATTGGCGTTGCTGTAGCGGCGGTTGGGGCGCTCGCCTATGGTTTTGTTCAAGGTAGGGCGGAGGGAGACAAGTACAACAAGTCGCTGATGCTCACTGGCAACTACGCCGGGGTCAGTGCGGGTCAACTCGGAGATATGGCGCGCCAGGTAAGCGCTACTGTCGGATCCACTGGTCAAGCCGCCTCTGTGCTGGCGCTGCTAGCTGACAATGGGAAGATCGCGGGAGCGAGCTTTGCCGAGATCACTCAGGCGGCCGTATCGATGCAGGAAGCGACCGGTAAGGCCATCGGCGAGACGGTTGCCGAGTTCTCCAAACTGGCAGACGATCCGGTGAAGGCATCGGCAGCTTTGAATGAGCAGTATCACTACCTGACCGCCTCGGTTTACTCCCAGATAGTTGCTTTGGAGAAACAGGGCGACCATGCCGGCGCCGTGAAGCTCGCGACCGATGCATACGCCGACGCGATCAACGCGCGAACCCCGAAGATTCTGGAAAATCTAAGTCTTTGGGAAAAGGCTTATAACGCTGTATCGCGGGCAGCCGACGGCATCAAAAATGCTGGCCGCCCAGATATCGGCGCAGACATTGAGCAGGCGCGCCGAGACCTGGCCGAAGCTCAAAAAGGCAATGTCGGAGCCTTCCAAAACAAGCAGGAGATGATCGACCTCTACCAGAACCGCCTCAATATGCTGGAGGACCAGAAAGCGGCGGAGGCGGATATTGCTAAGTGGGAGGGCGAGCAGGCGAAGGCACAGCGTGACGCCATTACCTCAATGGATAAGATCGACGCGCTAACAAAATCGTCCTGGACGAATGAGCAGAAACGTACTGAGGCTATCAAGGATTACAAGCGACAGCTTGAAGACATCCGCAAGGTTGATCCGAAGGATTCGCGTCTCAATCAGGCGGCCATCGACAAGAACATCGCCAACATTAACGACAAGTTCAAAGACCCAAAAGCGGCCGGCACTCAGGTCGACCTGACCAGCTTCAACAACGCCAAGAACGACCTGGCGGCCATCACCGACACCTATAAAAACTACCAGAAGGAACTGGAAGCGGCGCAGAAGGCAGGCCTACTTTCCGAAGAGGACTATCTGCTTCGGCGCCAAGCTCTGATCGGCAACCAACTCGACCAAACGACAGCGGCCTACGAGGCCGAGATTGCTGCGCTGGAGGCCGCGAAGGGCAAGAAGAGTACGTCGGCCGCGCAAAGCATCCAGCTGGACCAGAAAATCGCTGACGCGCGCGCAGGCATGGTCAAGGCGCAGAAGGATGCCGATAGCCAGCTGGAGGTTCTGGCGACCAACGAGACCGGCCGCCTTGCCAAACAGGAGCGGGCGATCAGCACTTACGTGCAGGCGCTGGGGCAGCAACAGCGGGCCTTGGAATTGGCCGGCCAGCGCGCAGTTATTGGCGTAGGACAGGGCGATCGTCAGAACGCCCTCAGCGGCGAGCTAAACAGTCAGCAAGACCGGTTTGCTCAGCAGTCGTTGGAGTTGGCCAACCAGAAGTCCGATCCGTCGCGAAACATGTCGGAGGAAGAGTTCAAGCGTAAATCGCAGGCGCTCGCGGACGCTAACAAGGCGGCTACCGACCAGATCCGGCAGAACTACGCGGATGTGGAGGCTGCGCAGGGCGATTGGACCAATGGCGCGACCTCTGCCTGGGCGAATTATCTGGATTCGGCGAGGAACATTGCTGGCCAGACTAAGACGCTGTTCGGTAACGCTTTCAGCTCCATGGAGGATGCCGTCGTCAACTTCGCCATGACTGGGAAGCTGTCGTTTGCTGACTTCGCGAAATCAATCCTGGCCGACATGGCGCGCATTGCCACCCGGCAGGCAAGTTCTGCTCTGCTCAGCAGTCTGTTTGGTGCTGGGCTCAGCTACTTCAGTGGCGGCGGTGGTGGAAATGGGCTGGCTGCAGGTTCAGCAGGGGCGAATTCGTCGAACCTCGGTGCATCTGCAGACGGTTATTCCAGCACGTACTTCCCGCAAGCGAAGGGCGGCGCCTGGTCGGGCGGTGTGCAGATGTTCGCCGATGGCGGCGCCTTCACCAACTCAATCGTCAGCAAGCCCACGGCGTTCGGCATGGCCAACGGCAAAACCGGCGTCATGGGCGAGGCAGGGGAGGAGGCAATTATGCCCCTGACCCGGACTTCGAGCGGCAAGCTTGGGGTTATGGCCATGGGCGGCGGTGGGGCTGGCGGAACGCAGATCAATGTCGAGGTGCACATCGATGGCGACGGCAATGCATCGTCCACCGCCGACGCACCCGGCTACGACCTGTTCGGCAAGGAGCTGGCGACGTTCGTAGAGCAGAAATATCAGGAGCTGCGCTCTAAGGATATGCGCCAGGGCGGCGTCATCAACAATGCAATCAAGGGGCGATGATGGCTATCGAGCGATTCATCTGGGCAACGGAGAAGGGCGCGGAGGGTGATATCACCCAGCGCGTCCGGGCCAAAAAGTTTGGCGATGGCTATGAGCAGACGGTCGAGGACGGACTGAACAACCGGTCGCAATCCTGGCCGGTGACCTTCACCGGTTTGAAGGGGCGCATCAAGGACATCATGGCGTTCCTCGACCGGCACAAAGGGGCGAAGGGCTTCCTCTGGGAGCCGCCCCTGGGTGAGCTTGGCCTCTACAAGTGCAACGGCTACAAGCCTGTGCACCGTGGCGGCCAGGTCTACGCCATCACCGCTACTTTCCAGCAAACCTTTCATCCCTGAGATAACCGCCCATGGCACTGATCACGGACATCCAGAAGCTGGAGCCCGGCGGCGAGATTCGCCTGTTCGAAATTGACGGGACGGAATACGGCGCCGATTACCTGCGCTTCCACGGTCACGCCATCCCGCACACGCCAGAGGAATTGCTGGCCTATGAGGGGGCGGAAGAGGATCTGCCCGCAAAGACGATTATCTGGCAGGGGCAGGAGTACGCAGCCTGGCCGGTGCAGATTGAGGGTATTTCCTCCAGTAGCGATGGCACCGCGTCTCGACCGACCTTCGCCGCCGGCAACGTCAACGGGCGCGTCACGGCGCTGTGCCTGGCCTTCGAGGACATGCTCAAGTTCAAGCTGACGGTTCGCGAGACGCTGGCCCAGTACCTGGACGCGGCAAACTTCCCTGAGGGCAACCCGACAGCCGACCCAACCCAGGAGGCGCTGGAGATCTGGTACATCGACCAGAAAACCAGCGAGGACGGCGAAGCGGTGGTGTGGGAGCTGTCTTCCCCGGGCGAGATCGACAATCACGGACTGCCTGGTCGCCAGATGACGACCTTCTGCCACTGGGCAATGACCAATGGCTACCGCGGGCCGGACTGCGGCTACACCGGCGCGGCCATGTTCGACGATGAGGACAATCCCACGGACGACCCAGCGCTGGACCAGTGCAAGGGGTGCCTGTCGTCCTGCAAGTTGCGCTACGGCGAGAACAACGAATTGGCCTTCGGCGGCTTTCCTGCTGTTTCCCTCATCGCCCGGAGCTGACTATGCGTAAACACATCATTGCGGCAATCCAGGCGCATGCGGCGGCCCAGTATCCGAAAGAATGTTGCGGCCTGCTGCTGGCCATCGGGCGCAAGCAGAAGTATTTCCCGTGCCGGAACATTGCCACCGAGCCGAGCGAAGAGTTCAGGGTCGATCCCGAGGACTACGCCGCGGCGGAAGACTTGGGCGAAGTGATCGGCATCGTTCACTCACACCCGGACGCCACCAGCAGGCCGTCACCGCATGACTTGGCCATGTGCGAGGCCACGGCCTTGCCCTGGCACATTTTGTCGTGGCCCGAGGGCGACATGCGCACGATCACGCCAACGGGTAGCACTCCTCTGCTCAAGCGCCCGTTTGTGCATGGGGCCTGGGATTGCTGGCAGGTTTGCGCAGATTGGTATAAGCGGGAATGGGGTCTGGAGTTTGAAGCATTCCAGCGCACCGATGGCTGGTGGGAGAATGCGGAGAACGCCAGCCTATACGAGCAGCACTACGAGGCTGCCGGGTTTGTACGCGTCGACCGGCCCCAGCGCGGTGACATGATCGTTATGCAGGTTGGCCGGACAGCTCACCCGAACCATGCTGGCATTTACCTCGGCGCCGATCCGTCGATGCCTGGTGAGGATTCGGGTGTGTTCGGTCCGGGCCCGTTCCTTCTGCACCACCTATACGGCAGGCCGTCTGAGATCATCGTTTACGGCGGGCCTTGGGCACTGCGCACTCGATTAGTACTGCGGCACTCGGATACCTAGAAACTAGAATTTTTGGCATCTGTTCTCATTTGGTGTACCAAAATATTAGGGTATATTGTGATGAACAAATGGTGGCATATGGCCAGGGAGTCGGTTTCGTGAGTGATGAAATGGTAGATTTGAATGCAGGTAGTTCGCGTTATGCCAATATAAAGGGTTTAAAAGGGGAGAGTCTGGCTAACTGGCTGCAGCAAGAAATTAAATATTGGTCCGACCTTCTCAGTATAAGTACTAGAAATAACAATAGGCTTTCCCCGTTTTTGCTGGATGCAATTAATACTTATATTAATGATCTCACGCAAATTATTCCCGACAAAGGAAAAACGTTATTTCCGAGTACGAAGGTTTATGATGAGGTTGTTTCTGCTAATAGTATTGCTAGGCTTCCGATGCATGACGATAAGCAGGCGGAAGAGTTTCGGCTTTCATTTCTTGCCGGAATGGCATTGCCTGTAGTGTTTGCATACCGTTCAGTTTCGGATCTTATGGATGACGGATTCTTACGAGGTTATAATAAAGGTGTGAGTGCCAATTTTGATAAATTCTCAAAGGAAATTGAAAGTTCCATTGAGGAAGTTAAAGATGCTGCGGAAGAATCTTCTGGTGAGATAAAAGTTCAAGTAGATGCGGCGTCCGGAAGAATTTCAAGTTTGGTTAAAGCTGCTACTTCTGCAATCGCGCTTTCAGAGCCGGTAAAGTTTTGGGAGCAAAGGCGGGACATACATAAGGAGAATGCGAAGAGGTACAGTAAATATGCTGCCATTTCCGCAGCTGTATTTGCTGTTGTATTGTTCCTTTCAGTGCTTTATGGTTATGCTGCAGGTATAACGCACACAGTTTTTGGTTATGAGTTTACGCTGCCGAAAACATTTGCTGGAGTTGCAGTTATATTATTGGTTTCTACCGGTGGTATTTGGGCTACACGTATTTTTGTAAAGCTGATGATGGTGAACTTGACTTCTGAAGCTGAGTCGCTTGAACGATCTACAATGATTAAAACTTTTGTTGCCATGCAAGCGGTAGACTCTTCGATTTCTCATGAGAGTCAAATGCTATTTTATACGACTTTATTTAGGCCTTCGAATAATACGATTAATGAAGAGTCGACCGCTCCTGAATATGGGAAGATATTAGATGCTGTCCTGAAAAGTAGAAGTGGTGATAAAACATCCGGCTAGTATTAGGCTTTCGCCAAACCAAAGAGGGAACGACATGCGGATTTTGATAGCGGCTGCAGCGGTGGCGATGCTGGCGGGGTGTGTATCCCCGGGGGATCTTGAGGCGAAGGACCCGAGCATCACCGCTAGTTCTGCCAAAGACCCGAAAAAGTATGCTCTCTGCGTATTTCCCAGATGGCAGGACGCGCGCAGCGACGTGACGATGTCAGAGACTGAGTACGGATATCGCCTTGTTGCAGCAAGCAACAACATGACAGATGAGCTGCTGAGTATCCGAAAGATTTCAAGCGGTAGTTCGGTGAAGCTGTTTCAGCGACTGGCCTGGGGTCCAGGATGGGGCAGAAGTGACATGGAGAAGGCAGTCCGGAACTGCCTATAAATAAACACAAGCCGCCTCCGGGCGGTTTTTTTACGCTTGGAGTAAATATGGCCGCGCTGACAATTGAATACCAACCGCTCACTACCGTCCTCCTCTACGGCCAGCTACGGCAGTTCGGAAGGTCATTCCGGCTGTCTGTGCGCTCACCAGCAGAAGCGATTAAGGCTCTCTGTGTTCAGCTTCCAGACTTTGAACGGTTTATCTCAAACGCCAAGTCTCGAGGGGTTGAGTTCGCTGTTTTCCGGGGAAAAAACGCCCTTGGTGAGAAGGAGGTAGGGTTTTCAGGTTCTGGAGACATTCGTATCGCTCCAATTATCACCGGCAGCAAGCGAGCCGGGCTTATTCAGACCATCATAGGTGCGGTTTTGATTGCCGTGTCCTTCATTCCTGGGTTTCAGGTGCTTGCCGCCCCCGGCATTGCTCTTGCGGCTGGTGGCGTAATACAGATGTTGAGTCCTCAAGCCACGGGCCTGAAGACCAGCGCGGCGCCCGAGAACACCCCCGGCTACGCCTTCGGCAGCGCCAAGAACACAACGGCCTCCGGCAATCCTGTTTCACTGTGTGCAGGTCGGCGACGCTGGGGTGGTGCGATCATCAGCGCCGCCATTTACGCCGAAGACCAGATGTAGCCAACACCCGAAAAACTGAAGCCGCCCAAGAGGCGGTTTTTTTATGCCTGGAGAAAAGCATGGGCGCAGCACGCAAGATCGATGTTTATGGTGCCAAGGGCGGTTCCGAGAAGCCTAAAACCCCAACCGAGGCACCAGACAGCCTGCGTTCCGTCGCCATTGCGAAAATGCTCATTGCGGTGGGTGAGGGTGAGTTTGACGGTGCCCCCACCGCCAAAGACATCTTTCTCGACAACACACCGCTGCAAGACCCGCAGGGAAACATGAACTTCCCGAACGTGAAATGGGAGTGGCGCAGCGGGGCTGTGGATCAGTCCTATATTCAGGGCATCCCATCGGTCGAGAACGAAACTACCATCAGCACCGAGCTCCGCAGCGGAACCCCGTGGGTTCGAGCAATCACCAATACCCAGCTCTCAGCTGTACGAGTGCGCTTTGCCTGGCCTGCGCTCCAATCGGTGGACGCCGGCGGCAACATCAACGGTTACTCGATCGGCTATAAGGTCGAGTTGGCAACGGATGGGGGAACTTACCAGGAGGTTTTGAACGAGGCAGTATCCGGCAAGACCACCAGCCTGTACGAGCGAACCCGCCGCATCAATCTGCCTCGCGCGACAACCGGGTGGCTGCTGCGCATCACTCGACTGACTGCAAACCAGAACAACAACAAAATCTCGGACATCATGCAGATTGCCGGCTTCACCGAGGTGATCGACGCGAAGATTCGATACCCGAACACCGCGCTGCTTTACATCGAGTTTTCCGCCGAGCAGTTCCGCAGCATCCCTGCAGTAACGATCGAATGTGATGGGCGGAAATGGCAGGTGCCGAGCAACTACGACACCAGGTCGCGAACCTATACGGGCGTCTGGGACGGAACATTCAAAGAGGCCTGGACTGACAACCCTGTTTGGCACACTTACGGCATCACCACCAACGACCGTTTCGGCCTTGGCCGTCGCATCAAGCCGTGGATGGTGGACAAGTGGGAGTTGTACCGCATCTCGCAGTACTGCGACCAACTGGTGCCGGACGGGAAGGGTGGCCAGGAGCCGCGATTCATTTGCAACCTGAACCTGCAGAGCAAGGCCGACGCCTGGTCGCTGCTGCGTGATATCTCGGCGATCTATCGGGGCATGACTTACTGGGCCCAGGGCCAGGTATTCACCCTGGCGGATATGCCGCGCGCTACCGACTTCGACTTTGCCTACACCCGGGCGAATGTCATCGATGGAAAGTTCACCTACTCGAGCGCATCGGAGCGCACCCGCTACACGCGGGCGCTGATCAGCTACGACAACCCGCTGAACAACTTCGACACAGACGTCACTGCTGTGACCGATGCAAAGCTCCAGCGGCGCTACGGCGATAACCCGCTGGAGATCAGTGCCATCGGCTGCACCCGTGAATCCGAGGCCCAGCGCCGCGGCAAATGGGCTTTGCTCACCAACTCCAAGGATCGGGCCGTCACCTTCAAGGTTGGCCTGGACGGGCGCATTCCGCTGCCAGGCTACGTGATCCCAATCGCGGATGAACTGCTGGCAGGCCGGCCGGTGGGCGGGCGTATCTCTGCGGTGAACGGCAAGGTTATCACGCTGGATCGCGACACCCAGGCCAAACCCGGCGACCGACTGATCCTCAACCTGCCAGACGGCAAGTGCGAGGGTCGCACCGTGCAGTTGGTGAGTGGGCGGCAGGTGACCGTGACTATTGCCTACTCCGTGACGCCAGAGCGCGAACTGGTGTGGGCGCTGGATGCCGATGACCTTGCTATCCCGTTGTACCGCGTGGTCAGCGTGGCCCGCCCGGAGCCCGGCGTGTTCGAGATATCGGCGGTTCAGTACGACCCAAGCAAGTTCGATCACATCGACACCGGCGCCCGGCTGGAGGAGCGGCCAATCAGTGTTGTGCCGATCACCGTAGTTCCCGCTCCGGCGAGCGTCGACATCACGTCGAACTACTCCGTGGCCCAGGGTCTGGCGATCAGTACCATGAACATCTCGTGGCCTGCTGTGGCTGGAGCTGTCGCATATGACGTGGAGTGGCGAAAGGACAGCGGCAACTGGATCAAGCTGCAACGCACCGGTTCGACGAGCGTGGACGTCACCGGCATCTACTCGGGAGCCTATTTGGCCCGGGTGCGTTCGGTAAGTGCCTTCGAGATTTCTTCGATCTGGAAGAGCTCCAACCTGACCAATCTGGAAGGGAAGGTCGGGTTGCCGCCGGCGGTGGCGTTCCTGTCCACCACCAGCGAACTGTTCGGTATCGGCGTTCGGTGGGGTTTCCCGGCCGGTGCCGAGGACACCCAGCGCACCGAGCTTTGGTATGGCCAGGCCAATGATCTGTCTGTGGCCACCAAGCTGGCGGATCTAGCGTACCCCCAGGCGAATTACAGCATGCAGGCACTCAAGGCTGGCGCGCAGTTCTTCTTCTGGGCTCGCCTCGTTGATCGCACCGGCAACGTGGGCCCGTTCTATCCTGTCGGCAACGGCGTGATGGGCATGGCCAGCGCAGATGCTGCTCCGGTGCTGGACCTGATTGCCGGGCAGATTGGGCGCACGGAGCTTGGCCAGGACATCAACGACGAGATCGACAAGATCCCAGGGCTGCAGGCGCAGATCGATGCACTTGATGGGCTGTCAGCGTACGACCCTGAATCGGTCTATCTCGAAGGTGACCTGGTGGTAGTCGGCAAGCGTATCTACCAGGCCACGCAGTTGGTGCCGGTGAACACCTCGCCGCCGAACGCCGATTACTGGGTGGACGTGGGTCAGGTACTGGTCACCGCGAACGGGTTGGCGCGCCAGGTCGAGATCAACACCACCAGCATCACCGAGCTGGATGGTGTGGTGACAGCCCAGGCGTCGAGCCTTCAGGCCCTGCAGTCGGCGTACCGAGACGACAACGGCGAGGGCGACTTGGCTGACGCACTCCAGGGCTACAACGCGTCGGCGAGTTTTGCGCAGGAAGTGAAGACGCGCGCCTCGCAGAACGCGGCCATGGTGCAGCGCCAGACCGAACTCACCGCCGAGGTTGGCGAAGTCAGCGGCTCGGTAAGTGATTTGGAAAGCGTTGTGGTCACCGATCGGGAAGCAACCGCTCAGGCCATTCAGCAGATCGGCGTGAAGATCGACGACAACTCGGCGGACATTCAAACCGTAAGTCGGGCGCAGGCGGACACTGACGGCAAGCTCTCCACGATGTACTCCGTGAAAATGCAGGTCAACAAGGACGGGCAGTTGGTCACCGCAGGCATAGGGCTCGGCATCGAAGAGAACGAGGAGGGGATCATTCAAAGCCAGTTCCTGGTGAGCGCTGATCGCTTCTCTGTGGTGAGCACGCTTGCCGGTGGCCAGGTGTTCACGCCATTCACGGTGGACAACGGGCAGGTCTTTATGCGCTCGGCATTCATCCAAGACGGCAGCATCACCATGCTGAAGATAGGGCAGGCCTTGCAGTCCGACGACTACGTCACCGGGGTGAAGGGATGGCGCCTGGATAAAGCTGGGAATCTGGAATTCAACGGACCCGCCCCGGGCGGCGGGCGCCTGACGATGACCAATCGTGCGATCAAGGTCTACGACGAAAACAACGTCAAGCGGGTTCAGCTCGGAGATCTGACAGCATGAGTTTCGGGATGAGGATTTGGGGGCCGACAGGGAAGTTGGAACTGGATGAAAACTCATTCACGGTCAGGATTGTTTACTCTGCTGTGGTGGCATTTATCACTGGCGGCAACCGGTACATCAACATTTCAATTCCTGGTATATCACCCGCAACCCACTCGGCAGTTTGTATTCCAATCGGTGTCTACCCTCAAGACCCCAATGCTCAAAACAACTATGCAATCCAGTATGAGCCCGATGTTTACGTCGGTGGTGTGACTGTTTGGTTTGGCAATCGGGCCGCGCCGTTCAATGCCATTAACGGACTTGGGCCGCAGCGTCTTTTAGTTATGAAGGATAGGTAGATGACATATGGTTTGGAATTTACCAATAACAACGATGTGGTAACTCTTGATTCAGAATTTTCCCGGCTTGTTGTTCTGCAGTCGGGTCGGTACTCGGGAGGAGCCGCTTTTTCTCCTCCTATCACTACCCAAGAGCCGCCTCTCGTTTTTGTTCGTCCTGACGGCACCACAACGCTCCAATACACCACTATCAGTGGTGGGCCAGGCAATTGGACAGGCTTCTCGTTTGTGTCGTCGGGTGCGGGAAACTATTTCTGCGCCGCTTTCAAATCGAGAGAGCTGGCAACTTACGGGTTGAGGCTGTGGAATGGTGCGGGTGGCCTTCTGTTTGATAGCGGCACGCCATGCGCACAATTCACTAGGACTGTCAGAAGCTGGACTTATCTAGGGTCTAGTAGTACTGGCCAGGGAACTGTTTTGTCGAGCTGGACCGCTTACTCACCGCTTGATACTGGCGACTACGTGATGATCAATAATATCGGAATGGACGTTGGTGGTAATTCAACTCGCGGCGCAAAGCTATATGTAGTTTGGAACTACGGCAATAATAGGCTGGAGCCTTATATTATCGGCGTGAACAACTCAACAAGCTTTTTTATTCCTATCGTATTTGCAAAGCCTATTTTTTAGGAGGGACTATGACTTGGTACAACACGGGAACGGTTACTGTCACTCCAGGCAGCAACGCTGTTATCGGCGTAGGGACCGCATTTATCCGAAACGCACGAGTGGGTGATGGTTTTCGTGGGCCTGACGGCGGTTGGTACGAGATCAGCAACATTGCGAGCGATACGGCGCTTTCCATCTTGCCGCCTTACGGTGCTCCTTCGGCGTATGCGGTTGCACCGCTTCAGGGGTACGTGAAAGATTCGGCCGACGCGTTGCGCGAGGCTACCAGGACTATTGCTGGCGGCATTGCCGATATGCAAGATCAGGTGGCTGCTGCCACTGAAGCAGCCGAGTCAGCCGGGCATTCGAAGGCGACGGCCACCGAGCAGGCGAGTATTGCAACTGACGCCGCCGCTCTCTCCACGGACAACAAGAACGCATCTCAGCAGGCCGCAGAGAAGAGCCTGAGCTCGGCCGGCGCTTCGGATGCTGCTGCAGTTCGATCAGAAACAGCTCGGGATTCGAGCATCCAATCCGAGCAGGCTGCCGCAGCTTCAGCAGCAGCAGCGGCTGAGTCTGCTGAGCAGGCGGAAGCAGTCACGGTGGGCAAAGCTGCCAGCGGTGATAACAACGACATCACTTCGCTGCGAGCGCTTACTGCTGATGGTTTTGACAGAGTCAGGCAAGGACTGACGCCGCTCGTAGGCGCAACGGCAAGCGCTGCCGGCGTGAAAGGTCTTGTTCCTGCCCCATCGATTGCTGACCGCCTGAAAGTTTTGAGTGGTGCAGGTACTTGGGTTGCACTGCCAACAGGGGCCGCTTGGGGTGCAATTACGGGTACGCTTTCTGCACAGACTGACTTGCAGGCAGCGCTGGATACGAAGCTAGACGCCACCCTCTTGGGTTTCGCGTACGTCTACCCAAACGGCGGTTCGGAAAGCGCTCCAGCTAATGTGTCTCTCGGTGTGCGATACACCAACCCCAATCCGTTTCCGGGGCACCCTGTTATTTGCGAAGCGCAAGTTCTTGTTGCTGGTAATTGGGAGCGTCCTGGGTGGGTTCATGCCGGAGGGACTGGGGCGGCACTTACTTACGGGGTGTCGTCTAATCATAGAGTTTTGGCCGCGTCAGAAGAAATCAGTACGCAGGTGGCTAACACTGCCGTCATGGTACACGCGGGGTACACGGGAGGTACTTACCCTACAGGTTCGGCAAACGTGACCACACCCACACCATGCAGGGTCCGAGTATGGAGGGTAAAGGGATGAATATTTATGGCCGTATAGGTACGTACGAGATGGTAGTAGATCAGGCGGACTCAGGCTGTCCCGATGGTTTTATTGAGATGGAGGGGTCGCGCCCCGAGGGCGAGGATACTCTCGACTATACTGCGCAACTGAACGGCACTTGGGCAATTACCCAGGACACTCTTGACGATAAGCAATCAGTGATCGAAAACGAATGGAGAGCTACTGAACTGGCTGTCATCTCTAGGCAACTTGAAGCAATCGAAGAAGACGAAGCAGGAGAAACCCCTGCTGACCTTCTGCCAGGTACGCGTAAACAGTGGCTAGGTCATCGTGGGCGAGTTACAGCTTGGGTGGCAACTAACCCAGACTTCCCCGACAGCAGCAAGCGTCCAATCAAACCCAGTTGACACATAGCCACACACAGACACCCGCGATGAGCGGGTATTTTTTTGCCTGGAGAAAAGAAATGGCACGAATTTCCGAATCGCTTGCGGGCGGCCGTAACGCGCTGGCGTTCCTCGACATGATCGCTTGGGGCGAGGGCACCAGCACCTCTCCGGCCACGGTCTTGGATGGTTACGATGTGATCGTGACCGGCATTGACCGAAAGCCAGAGGTGTTTAAGGATTTCACTGATCACCCTTTTGCTAAAGGTCGCGCGTCGAAGGTCATAAACAGCAAAGGGCTCACATCCAACGCTTCCGGCCGGTATCAGCAGATGCTGAAAGACTGGCCGCACTACAAGGCACTGCTCAAGCTGCCGGACTTCAGCCCGATCAGCCAGGACGTGCTGGCTCTGCAGCATATCCGTGAGTGCCGGGCTTTGCCTGATGTGCTCGCAGGGCGGATCGAAACGGCTATCGCGAAGTGCCGGAACATCTGGGCCAGTCTGCCGGGTGCGGGGTACGGCCAGCGCGAGCACCGCCTGGACGATCTTCTGCGGCAATACCGACTGGCGGGCGGGGTGATGTCGTGACGCCGGGCCAGATCCTGGCCGCCATCCTGCTGGCGATGGTGATCGCAGCAGGTGGCACCTGGCAGGTTCAGGATTGGCGGATGGGCAAGCAGCTCGCCGAGCAGGCCGGCCTGCGCAAAGATGACCTTGCAGCAATCAGCAGTGCCGCAGCAGCCCAAGCCCGCATTGAGCAGGACAAGCGCCTGGCCACAGAGCAGAAGCTTGCCGTCCAGGACCAACAACATACCAAGGAGTTATCCGATGCCCAACGCAGCCAGGCTCTTCTGCTCGATCGCCTTGCCACTGCTGATGTGCGCCTGTCAGTCCTCCTTGCCGAGGATCCAGCCAGTGGTTGCGACGTGCCTTCCGCCGCCGGCGCCGGCGGCTTGGTTCATGCAGCCCGTAGAGCCCAACTTGACCCCGCGCATGCTCAACGAATTATCGCCATCACCGATGCCGGCGACCAAGGATTGATCGCGCTTCGGGCGTGTCAGGCATACGTCAGGGCTATTGCGCGCTGATGGGCTGAATCAGCTCTGGGCCTTTGTTGCGCACGTTGCCCACGGCGGTGTCGACCTTGAACCATTCGAAGGCCTCAGCCGACTCGCCCTGGTGCAGCACCATCTGCTCGGCGCGCTCCTTGGTCGTGGCCGGGTCAAGCCATTCCCTGGACAGGTCCGGCGTAAGCACCACGGGGCGACGGTCGTGAATGTCCACCATCCCGCCGGCGCTATCTGCGGTGATAATCACGAACCCGTCATGCTCACCCGGGCCTTCATCACTGTCTGGCAGTTGGCCAATGGCAGCGCACAGTACGGGCGCGCCGTTCCGTCTGCGGATCAGGTAGGGCTGTTTCTTCGGGCCGCCTTCGTCGACCCACTCAAACCAGTTGTCCAGGGGCGTGATCGCTCGGTGCGGCCAGATCGCCCGGAAGAACGGGCCGTGGGCGACCTTCTCGACGCGTGCGTTGATCGGTGCTGCTCTGTCCTTGGCCCAATGTGGTCGCCATCCCCAGCGCACCAGATCGGCGTGCAGCAGATCGCCGTTTAGGTGGAGCAGGGCGACTTGGGTTGTCGGTGCCACGTTATAGCGCTCAAGGGGATGATCACCCACGGAGTTTTCCAAGGCATTTGGCATGCTCAGCGCCGCAACGAAATCATGGATGCCCCGATACTGTGAAAGTCTTCCGCACATAATCCTTCCCTCTAAGCGTCATTTGAGCCTAGCTGGCACTGGGGGGTTGAGCATTACGAATCTCGCTCAGGAGCCGCTGGTTCTCTCTGAACAGGTGGTCGCGCTGCTCGGCGACTAGTTGAAGGCTGTAGTTCTTGGCGCCCAAATCCGAAGTAGCCAGGTTGAGCCTGGTCACTTCGGACAGCGCTTTCTTGAGTTCAGCCTCCGCAGACGCTTTGCCGGTGGACAGTTCGTCGCTGAGCTGCACCAGGCCGGCAACGTTGGCGCGTGCTTTCTTGAGCATCGCCAGGGCCTGGGTTAGCTCATCCTCGAGCAGGGCGCACTGGTGCTTGTACATTTCTAAGGGCGTCGGGCATCCGAGCCACTCGCAGGTGTCTTGATCGATGGGCATGGTGTAGAAACTCGAATGCTGTATGTGCATACAGTAATCGAGGTTTGGGCGTGACGCGATTTGAGGCGACGAGCAGCACGCTTTCCGATGATTAGTCGGGCGACATCAGCACTGCGAGTGCGAGCTTTATGAACTCTTCATTTTCATCGATGGCGGACAGGGCACCCCGGACGTTTTCAGCTACATCAGCGGAGCCGCGCTGCTCAACCCAGTTGGAAATCTCCATGATGGATGCTTCCAGGGCCAATTGGTTTTCGTAGAGCTTGGAGAGTAGGGAGGGGAGCAGGTCTGAGTTGGGCATCGGCGTTCCTCTGGTTGAGTGAACAGCTTAGCAGTCGGCGAAACAGGGATATTTGAATTGAGTCGGCAGAACGCCTTAGACAGGAATTGCGGAACAGATCTAGAAATTGCGGAACACAAAAGATAAGGGCCTGCATGAAGTTCATCATGCAAGCCCTTGATATCTATGGTGCCCGAAGCCGGAATCGAACCGGCACGCCCTTACGAGCGGGGGATTTTAAGTCCCATGCGTCTACCAGTTTCGCCATTCGGGCGGTAGCGCGGTGAAGCAGGGTTGGGAATATATAGACCCAGACGCTTCGACGCAAGGTCGGAGGGCGCCTTTCTTGCACAAATGCCCGGCTGAAAAACCTCGATAGATCAGTGATCTACGGATAACTCTTGGCGCAATGCCGAGGATTCTTACAGCACGGGAACAAGATTCCAAAATTCCAGTCATAGCGATATGCCATCCCGGCAGTTTGGAAAGGAATCAGTTGATGCTCAGTGTTCGCAAGCCTTCTCGGATGATTGCTGCAAGCGTAATGGGGTTGTTGCTCACCAGTGGAATGGCCGTGGCGCAGGCAGGGAGCGCCGTGCAGTGGGGGGATTACAGTTCATCCCGTGGCGACAAGATCACGGCCAGTACTCTGGAGGCTGGAAACAAGTACGTGCTGAGTACGACTGGGTTCTCGGTCGGTGATATCGAGCAGCTGCAGGAAGGGCAAAAGCGTGACAGTGAGGAGCTTCAGCGCTTGAAGAGCAAGCTGGAAGAACAGGCTAAATATTTTGAGGAGTTCAAGCGCAAGGACGGCTCAAGTTCCAGTGCCAGCGACAGCCAATTGTCCGACTTGAAGCGCACCGTGGCCGACCAGAAAAGCACCATCGACAAGCTCAAAAGCGAAGTGGATGACCTCAAGCGCAATTCAAGTTCCAGCTCCAATTCCAGCAACAGCGAACTGTCCCGGATCAAGAGCGATGTCAGTGACCAAAAACGCAGCATCGACGATCAGAAACGCAGCCTGGACGACCTCAAGCGCAGCCTGGATACCTTGAGCAGCAAGGTGAAGTAACCCGCCTCACAGACTGGCGCCTGCAAACTGCAGGCGCCTTGTCTGAGCCCGTTATACGAACGGCTGGCCGCTGAAACCCCGTGGCAAACGCTGCAACCCGGGCAGGTCGGTCAGGCGTTGCGTCCAGGCACTGCGCCAGTCACTGGCGGTGTGGGTCTTGGCTTTGCGCGCGGCGCGGCGAGCGGCATTGCGCTGGGTGCGGCGCGCTTCTTTGTAGGCATCGGTGTTGCGGCAGGTACGGCATTTGACACGGTTCAGCTCGGTGCTGGACGTGAGGTTGGTGCCGTGATGGCCGCAGGCCAAATGCCCGGCGACCTTGAAGTGAGTGACCATGTAAGCGTCTCCTTCTTATGGGGGTACGCACAGCCCGACGAGGCGGGTGTACGTGAGCAGGGCGGGGGCAATCTCTCCCGGCACCTTACAGTTACGACCCTGCGCGGCGTGCAGCGTTCGGTTTTGTTATCACCGGGGTTCACGCTACCCTGTGTCGTCAATAATCATAAAAAGGAATGGATGATGAGCGTCGAACACCAGCCGTTGGAAGGCAGTTGCCGCTGCAACCGGGTGCGTTTCAGCGTGAGTTTGCCACCGGTGATCACCATGGCCTGCCACTGCACCGGCTGCCAGAAGATGACCTCCAGCGCGTTCTCCCTCAGTGCGCTGATTCCCGCCAGTGGTTTTACCGTGACCCAAGGCTGCCCGGTGATGGGCGGGCTGCACGGCGTGGACCGCCACTATTGCTGCCCGCACTGCATGAGCTGGCTGTTTACCCGCCCCCATGGCATCGATGAATTCGTCAATGTGCGCGCGACTCTGCTGGACAACGCCGGGGCCTACGTACCCTTCATGGAAACCTGGACCAGCGAAAAACTGCCCTGGGCCTCCACACCCGCCGTCGAAAGTTTTGCGCAATTGCCCCAGGCACACGACTTCCCGCGCTTGATGCAGGCCTACGCCGAATTCAAGGCGAGCTGATTTCAGTCGATCAGCGCCAGCAGGTCGGTATCGCCGACGTCCACGCCCGCCTGGGTCAGCAACGTGGTTGCCTGGCCCCGGTGGTGGGTCTGGTGATTGAAAAAATGCACCAGCAGGCTGAAGAACGGTTTGTCCGCCGCCACGCCACGCATGTTGTGGTAGTGCAGGCGGTGATCCAGGTCGGCTTCACGCAGCGTGCGAGCCCAGTCGATGATGAGTTCATCCAGCCAGGTTCGACGGGCGCGAAGTTCGCGGAGATTGGCGAAGGCGAGTTGCTTCAGGTTTGTCGGCATGGCCAGGTCGTTCAAGGGGGCCAGCGCGGTGAAGCCTGCCGGGTGTTGGGCAAAGCGCTTGAGCCATACGGTGTCGCCCAGGGTGAGGTGATTCAGCGTGCCGAGGATCGAGCCGAAAAATGCCTGCCGGTCCATCGCCAGCTCAGCGTCCGTCAACGTGGCGGCCGCGTCATAGACCTTGCGGTTCATCCACTGGTTGTAGCGGGCCATCAATGCGATGTGTTCGATACGGTTCACCTGCGTTCTCCCTCAGCGGCGCAATGGCGCCATCATAAGGCGTGCCCGCCCGGCGGTCATGGTATTCGCGCAACGGCGGGCTATGGTTGTTGGACGCCTACACTGCGCCCTGGGAGGGTGAAACCATGAACACCAGCGATCTTCTCGAACAACTGCTGCGCGCCGGGCAGCAAGGCGGCGGTGCCTCGGGCGGCGGCCTGGGCGGCTTGCTCGGCGGCTTGTTGAAGGGCGCTGGCACCGGCACTGCGTCAGCCGGTGGTGGTGGCCTGGGTGGATTACTCGGCGGCCTCGGCGGCTTGTTGGGCGGTGCACCTTCGGGCAACGCTGCGCCCAGTCGTTCCGGCGGGATGAATTATGCCGCACTGGCCTCCCTCGGCATGGCGGCTTTCCAGGCCTATCAAGCGTGGCAGCGCCAGCAGGCCACAGCACCACAGCAAGCCTTCCAGACCGTCGACCAGTTGGACGGGCCGCAGGCCGAAGCCCATAGCCATGCGGTATTGCGCGCATTAATCGCGGCGGCCAAGGCGGATGGCCGCATCGATGAGCAAGAACAGCAGATGATCGGCACAGAGATCGGTCGGCATACCGATGACCCGCAATTGCAACAATGGCTCGACGCCGAAGTCGCCAAGCCACTGGATGCTGCCGATTTTGCCGAATACGCCCATGACCCGGCGCTCGCCTCAGAGGTTTACCTGGCCAGCGTGATGCTGGTGGACGACCAGCAGGACGCCGAGCGCAATTACCTCGACGACCTGGCCGCGCAGTTGCAGATCGACCCTCAGCTGCAATTGCACCTGGAGCAACAAGCCAAGGCTTAGAAGCGCACTGTGGCGCCCGTTGTCAGCCACTGGGCCCTGTCAGCGATCAGGCTGCGCCCGACCACCACGTCCACGTCGACGAACTCACCCAAGTGAAAGCGTGGCCCGGCCTGCCAGGCCTGGTCACCGCCTTGCTGGCCGTAACGCTCGGCAATCAGGCTCAGCGCGGGCGCTACCTGGTATTCAAAACCGGTGCCCCAGGTCAGACGGTGTTTCTGATCGCCGTCGTTGTAGGCGTGGGTCCACCCGGCGTTGAGGTTCAGGCGCAAGGCTTCTGCGGGTTGCCACGTCAACGGAATGTTGAAGTCGGCTCCGTCGAAGCTGTGCTGGCGGTCCAGCGCAAAGTGCGCCCCGGCTGACAGGGCCAGCTCAAGCCCCAGGTCTTTCTGTGCGTATACCTGAGCTTTGACTTGCGGGTTCACCTGGGTCTCGCCGCTGCTCGCCGTGTCTGCCCGGGAGAGCGCTGCGGTCCATTGCACCGTGGGCATGCCCGTAAAGGTGCAGGCCGGTGACAGGGTTTGGCTGTGGGTGCTGCCGTCATGCCGGTTGGCGGTGAACCACGCGTCGACATTGCATTGTCCCGGGTCGTTGATGGCGCCGTCGTCGACCACGTAGGAACCGCCTGCTGCATAGGCTTTTGAAAACACCGCAATGAGCAGGATGAAGCCCAGGGTCACGCCGATAAAGATCAAGTTGCGTTGCAGCGCGCGCCGTTTGGCCGGTGGCAACAGCAACAGGGTGTGGCGAGCGCCGCGATAGTGACGCGCACGGTATTTGGCGAACCCGTCCTGACGGTTCGGTGTGTGTTTTTTGTGCATGATGCACCTCGCTTGAATTCAGCTTTCTACGGTCAGCACCGAAATGCCGCTGGCTTTGGCCTGGCAGACCAGTTCCGACGTGTCGTCACCACCGGGGAGGGCGATGATCACGTCGGGGCGGCTGTCGGTCAGCATGAAATGGTTGCGTTGGCGTTCTGCCTGTTTGCCGTGGCGTTGCCAATTGGGCGGGTAACGCACCACGTCGATGCCGATTTCCCGCGCCCATTCTTCAATGTCGCTGCCCAGGAATTGGTTGCCGCCGTGGATCAAAACCTGCACGGGGCGCAGGCGGTGGTAGGCGTCCAGCACTTGGCGGGACTTTTTGGTGTCGGCGTAATGACGACCTGCACAGATCAAGACGCGCATAAAAAATTTCCTTACATGGCATACGCTGCCTTTGTGTAGGAGCCGGCTTGCCGGCGATGGGGCCCTTGATGTCGCCGTTGTTCAACAGGACGCCATCGCCGGCAAGCCGGCTCCTACAAGGGATCGCAGCGCGAACTCAGTACCACTGCTTGAAGCGGCGGATGTAGATCGTCTTCATCAGTTGGGCCACGCAGCAGTAGCTGAGCAGGGTGCCCACCAACCATGGGAAGTACGCCAGCGGCAGCGGCTGCAGGCCTACCAGGGTGCCCAGCGGCGAGAACGGCACGTAGATCCCCAGTGCGATCACGATGCACGTCATCATCAACACCGGCCAGGCGGCTGTGCTCTGGAAGAACGGGATCTTGCGGGTACGCAACATGTGCACCACCAGGGTTTGCGAAAGCAGCCCTTCGATGAACCAGCCGGACTGGAACAGGGTCTGCATTTCCACGCTGTTGGCGGAGAACACGTACCACATCAGCGCAAAGGTGGTGATGTCGAAGATCGACGAGGTCGGCCCGATCCAGATCATGAAACGCCCGATGTTCTTGGCGTCCCACTTGCGTGGCTTGGCCAGGTATTCCTTGTCCATCTTGTCCCACGGCAGGGCCAGCTGGGAGATGTCATACATCAGGTTTTGCAGCAGCAGGTGGATCGACAGCATCGGCAAAAACGGAATGAACGCACTGGCCACCAGCACCGAAAACACGTTGCCGAAGTTGGAGCTGGCGGTCATGTTCAGGTACTTCATGATGTTGCCGAAGGTTTCGCGGCCCTTGAGCACGCCTTCTTCCAGCACCATCAGGCTCTTTTCCAGCAGGATGATGTCGGCCGACTCCTTGGCGATGTCCGTGCCGCTGTCCACCGAAATGCCCACGTCAGCATCCCGTAGCGCCGGCGCATCGTTGATCCCGTCACCGAGGAAGCCGACGGTGTGACCGTTGGCTTGCAGGGCCTTGAGCACGCGAGATTTTTGCAGCGGTGTCAGCTTGGCGAACACCGTGCGTTCTTCCACGCGACGCAACAGGGTGGCGTCGTCCATCGCTTCAATTTCCACGCCCAGCAGCGGCTGGCCTGGCTCGAGGCCGACCTGGCGGCAGATCTTGCTGGTGACCACGGCGTTGTCGCCGGTCAACACTTTTACGGCGACGCCGATTTGTTGCAGCGCGGCAATCGCCGGACCTGCGGTTTCCTTTGGCGGATCCAGGAAGGTCAGGAACCCCTGGATCACCAGGTTGCGCTCGTCGGCCGTGGTGTACTGCTGACGGGCCAGGGATTTAGGGATATTACGGGTGGCCACCACTAGCACGCGGAAACCGTCCTCGTTGTAGTCGTTGGCCAGAGCCAGCAACTCGTCACGACGGCGATCATCCAGCGGCACGGCTTCACCGGCTTCCATCATATGCGTGGAAATGCTCAGCATCTCTTCCACGGCACCCTTGCACACCAGCAATTGGTCGCCGGCGGCGTCCTTCACCACAATCGACAGGCGACGGCGCACGAAGTCGAACGGCAATTCATCGACCTTGCTGTAGGCAAACGGCACCTGGAACTTGGGGTTCTGTTCCGAGAACTGCACCACCGCCTGGTCCATCAGGTTTTTCATGCCGCTCTGGTGATAGCTGTTGAGCCACGCCAGGGACAGCACGCTGTCATCCCGTTGGCCATGGGCATTGACGTGGTGTTCCAGGATGATTTTGTCTTGGGTCAGGGTGCCGGTCTTGTCGGTGCACAGCACGTCCATGGAACCGAAGTTCTGGATCGCGTTGAGGCGCTTGACCACCACCTTGCGCTTGGCCATGGCCGTAGCGCCCTTGGCCAGGTTGGCGCTGACGATCATTGGTAGCATTTCCGGCGTGAGGCCGACGGCAACTGCCAGGGCAAACAGGAACGCATCGCCCCAGTCGCCTTTGGAGAAGCCGTTGAGCAGGAACACGATCGGCACCATCACCAGCATGAAGCGGATCAACAACCAGCTAACGCTGTTCACCCCGCGATCAAAGGCGGTTTGCACCCGTGAGCCCACAATCGCCTTGGCCAGGGAGCCGAAGTAAGTGCGCGGGCCGGTGGCCACGACCACGGCCTTGGCGCGGCCGCTGACCACGTTGGTGCCCATGAAGCAGATGTTTGGCAGGTCGAGCAGGTTGCCCTGGTCGGCCGCCATCGTTGAGGCAGATTTTTGCGTCACATCACCGAGGGTGTCGTACTTCTCCACCGGCAAGGCTTCACCGGTGAGCACCGCCTGGCTGATAAACAGGTCGCGGGATTCGATCAGGCGGATGTCGGCGGGGATCATGTCGCCGGCCGACAGCTGCACGATGTCACCGGCCACCAGGTCGCGCATCGGCACTTCCCGCAGGGTCGGTGCGGAGCCAACTTGTTCACGGCGCAGGACGGTGGCGGTGGTGCGCACCATGGCTTTGAGGGCTTCGGCGGATTTGGCCGAACGGTGTTCCTGCCAGAAGCGTAGCAGGCTGCTGAGCAGGACCATGGTCATGATGATCACGACTTTGGTAGGGTCAGCCTCTTCGCCGGCCTGCATCGGCAGCCAGCAATCGGTGACAAAGCTGATACCGCCCAGGGTCAGCAACACATAGATGAACGGGTTGTTCAGCGCCTGCAGGAACTGGACGATGGCGTGTGGCGGCTTGTCATGGGCCACCTCGTTGTAGCCTTCGCGTTGCAGGCGCGCAGCGGCGTCCAGTTCGGTCAGGCCATCCTGGGTGGCCCGCACGTTGGCGAGGGTGGCCGACAGGCCGTTCTGGGCTTCGCGGGCAGCACGCATCGACAGTTTGGTGCTGTCGTCGGTGCCATTTTTCTTGTGCAGAGGCGTGTTTTTTACGGCGCTCATTGTCTGTACTCCTGTCGCCAATTCTCGACAAAACATACCCGGTACTTACCTGAATACAGGCGAGCGAAAGCATGCCGAGCCGCGGACTTCGCGATCGGTTTAAATAAGAGTTTCGATAACTTCTACAGGGCCCGCTTAGTGCGCGTTAGTTATTGTCCGCGCAGCGGGCTACTACTGGATGTGTTCATAAAGAACTCCAGGTTATAGATAAGAAAGTTGCTGTTTCCAGCCGGTTTAAGCCGCGCGAGTGCTCAGGTACAGATCGAACATCAGGCGGGCGTAGGCCAGTCTGGAAACGGTCGGTCTCTGCGGGTCTTGAGGGTCGGCGTGATCCCAGTGCTGCAGCAGTTGGCCGCTCGCAGGGCAGACACGCCAGTGCGCCAGCGGGGGAGCCGGGCGCACTTGGGGGGAGGGTGCAGCAAAGGTCGAGCGGGTAGGGGAAAAGCCTACGGGCTCGCGGCACAGCTTGGCGCGCAGGGCAGCGGCCAGCGTACGAATATCAGGCAAAACAAGTAATTGAAAGGTCATAACACACCTCGGGACCGGACGAGCGACCGGCGAGGCAGTTACGGTGGAGCATCGAGCTCTAGCGCAGCTTACCGGACCTGGAAGGCGAGTCCTGTCATATTCTGGGTTTGGCGCCCGAAGCCCGCAGAGGCGGTGCTCGGACAGCGACTAGATACTGTGTCCATTGGCTTCTTTTGTGAGGTTTAAAAAAGGCCCCAGTTGCGGGCACGGGCAATCTACTCAGACCGTTACAAAATGTCAACGCATGATTAACTAAATTAACCCGTGTTCAGAGTTCATTCAGACAAAGCGCACGGATAAGTTGCATGCCCGATAGCGTTATATACCCAGCGCGGCCAATATCGCCAAGTACAGTAATACCAACCCGCAGGCGCCATAACTAATGCGTTGCCACAGCGGCGACGCCGTATTGCGCAATACATTCACCAATCCGGCAATCAAAAAACACGACAGCACCGACGCCAGCATGAAACCGGCAAAAAACATCAGCGTCTGCCCATGGCTGGGCGTGGCGCCGACAATGCCGGTCAACGCACTGCCAAGCGCGCCCCAGTACACAATGTTCTTAGGGTTGGCGAGGGAGATAGCGGCACCCACCGCCAGCGCATTCTGCCCTGAGCGGGCGGGTGCGCTGTCGGTGGCGGGCAGGTGCCAGGCGTCGATCAGGCTGCGCAACCCCAGCCAGGCCAGGTAAAGCGCGCACACCACGGTCAGTGGCACGCGCACCGCATCATGCTGGATCAGCAGCGCGATGCCGGTCAGGCCGATCACCGCCCACACGGCGTCGCCCACCAGCGAGCCGATCTGCACCAGCAATGCCGGGGTAAACCCGTGGAGCAAGCCACGGCGCAGCGTCTCTGCCAGCACCGCGCCGGGTGAGAGGCAAAACACAAAACCAAAGACCAACGCGTAGAAAAAGATCGTCAACATGCCTGCTTTCCTTCAAGAGATGGCGGGCAGTGTGAAGAGGGCGCGGGCGGCTGTATTGGACCAGATTGCACGGTTCAACGTTTGAGCACGGTTTGATAGCGCCCAGGCGTGATGCCGTAGGCGGCGCGAAAATGCCGGTTGAGGTGGCTCTGGTCGGCAAAGCCCAAATCATGGGCCACGTCGCTCGCGGCGGCGCCGTTGCGCAGCAGGCCTTTGGCGCGCCGGGTGCGCAGTTGCATGGCCCATTGCCGTGGGCTCAAGCCGGTTTCTTTCTGGAAGGCGCGCAGCAGATGGAATTTGGATAGCCCGAGTTCATCGCCCAAGTGGTCCAGGGGCAGCGATTGATGCAACTGCTCGGCGAGCAACTCCTGGGCGCGGCTGATCAGGTTCCTACCGGTCGCCGTGCTGCCAGGTACACGCACACCGCTGACCGCAACCACTTCACCCAACAGCAGCACCAAGGCTTCTTCATTCAGTTCACGAACCAGTGGGTCGTGGCTCAATGCGCCTTGCACCGCTGCCGCCAGGCGTTGCGCCAGTTGCGGTTGGAAGCACAGCGAGCGATCGAATTCCAGGTGGACCAGGCCAAGGTCTGTCGCCAGCTGATCCGCCATGGCGTACAGGCTGACAAATTGCCAAGGTGCGCCCTCAGCCGCGCCACCGCCTTGAATCTGCCCCGGGTTATACAAGGTGATGGTGCCCGGGCCGGCCTCAAACTCACGACGGTCGAGCCAGACTTTTTCCTCGCCGACCAGATTCACGCCGATCACGCACTCATCGTGGCTGTGCCGCGCAAAGGACAGGCCAGTGCAGGTGGTGCTGGTGACTTCGTAGTTGCCCAGCCAGGCGTGTTGCATGGCGCTCATCGTGTCGGCTCGAGGCAGAATGAGCGCCGAGCATAACTAAATACTCAGGCGCAACGCGAGCGCAGCGAGGGTGATCAGCAACACGGGCAACGTCAGCACAATCCCGACTTTAAAGTAGTAGCCCCAGGTAATGTTGATGCCTTTGCGCGCCAGGATATGCAGCCACAGCAGGGTGGCCAGGCTGCCGATCGGCGTGATCTTTGGGCCCAGGTCGCTGCCGATGACGTTGGCGTAGATCATGGCGTCCTTCACCACGCCTACCGCATGGCTGGCTTCGATGGACAGCGCGCCGATCAATACCGTCGGCAGGTTGTTCATCACCGAGGACAGCAACGCCGTCAGCACCCCGGTACCCAACGCGGCACCCCACACGCCATAACCGGCGAAGCTGTCGAGCCAGGTGGCCAGGTAAGTCGTCAGGCCGGCATTACGCAGGCCATAGACCACCAGGTACATGCCCAGGGAAAAGATCACGATCTGCCAAGGCGCTTCCTTGAGGACCTTGCGCGTGGAAATCTTATGGCCCTTGGCGGCGATCACCAACAGCAGCACCGCACAGGCGGCCGAAATGGCGCTGATGGGAATACCCAAGGGTTCCAACGCAAAACAGCCGACCAGCAGGATGCCCAGCACCCACCAGCCGGCGCGAAACGTGGCGCGGTCATGGATCGCATTGGCGGGATCGTCCAGGTCCGCCGGGTCGTAGGTGGCGGGGATATCACGGCGGAAGAACCACAGCAGCACTGCCAGGGTGGCGGCGACACTGACGACGTTCACCGGCACCATCACGGCGGCGTATTCGTTGAAACCGATCTTGAAGTAGTCGGCCGAGACGATATTCACCAGGTTCGACACCACCAAAGGCAGGCTGGCGGTGTCGGCGATAAACCCTGCGCCCATGACGAACGCCAGGGTGGCCGCTGGCGAAAAGCGCAAGGCCAACAGCATCGACATCACGATGGGCGTGAGGATCAGCGCCGCTCCGTCATTGGCAAACAGCGCCGACACCAGCGCACCCAGCAGCACCATGTAGGCAAACAGCTGCCGACCGCGCCCACGCCCCCAGCGCGCCACGTGCAGGGCGGCCCAGGCAAAAAAGCCGGCTTCGTCGAGCAAAAGGCTGATGACGATCAGCGCGACAAACGTACCGGTGGCATTCCAGATGATGTGCCACACCACCGGGATGTCTGCCAGGCTGATCACCCCACAGGCCAAGGCCAGGATGGCGCCCATCGTCGCGCTCCAGCCGACGCCCAACCCCTTGGGCTGCCAAATGACCAACACGATGGTGAGTAGAAAGATGCCAACGGCTACGAGCATTGAGTGTCCCCGGGAAGGATGAAATCGCGTAAGGATTGACCTATGGCATGGCTTTTTAATTCAGCGACAAGTGCCTGAAATTAAAATGAAACACTACTGTCCTAAAGTGCCCGACCATTGGTGATAAAGGAAGTAACCGCGTGACCCGTGCCACTCGCAACCTGCGCAAGACCCTCGATTCCGTCGCGGAAAATAACGAAACCGCGGCGTTTGACCTGATGCGCGCCGTTGAGAAACTCGGCGATGAAGTGCTGCGCCAGCGCCTGCTCAATACCATTCACCGTCTTAACCAGGACGCCTACGAACTGCGCGAAGCCCGCGATTCGGTGGAACAGGTGTCGGTCAAGCTCGCCTGAGCACGATCGTTCAAGACAAGCCTTTTTTCCACTGGCATGCTTGTCGACTGTTTGTCGATGAGCCGTTTCCATGCCTACTGCCGTCCCTTTCAACGCCTTCGCTCGCGGCGCCATCGCCGTCATTCCGTTATCCCTTGCCTGCGCACCGTGGGGGCTGCTGGCCGGCTCCATGGCGATCGATGCGCAATTCAGCCCGCTGGAAGCACAAGGGCTCTCCGCCATCGTGTTTGCCGGCGCCGCACAATTGGTGGCGATCGGCATGGTCAAGGGTGGCGCCAGCCTGATTTCCATCGTGCTGACCACATTGCTGCTGACCTCCCAGCATTTGCTCTACGGCATGCACATGCGCCCCACATTATCGGCACTCAACACCCGCTGGCGCATGAGCCTGGGCTTCTTGCTGACCGATGAATTCTTTGCACTGGTCAACCACTATGACCGCGAAACCTTTAACCGCTGGTATGCGCTGGGCGTGGGCCTGACCTTCTATATCGCCTGGAACCTCTTCACCCTGGCCGGCATTGTGCTCGGCAAAAGCATCCCAGGGCTTGATCAACTGGGGCTGGAGTTCTCGATTGCTGCGACGTTCATTGCCTTGATCACGCCGGTGGTGCGTGACGTGCCGACGGTGGTGTGCGTGGCCGTGTCCTTGCTGTTCTCGGTGTGGCTGAGTTACCTGCACTGGGAATCGGCGGTGGTGGTGTCCGGGGTATTGGGGATGAGCGCAGGGTATGCCTGCAAGCGGCTGGGAGTCGGGCAGCAATGATCTACGTCATGATCGTGGCCATGGGCCTGGTGGTATTTTTCAACCGTTACCTGTTTATCGAACCGCGCCTGCCGGTGCGCCTCAACCGTGGCGCGCGGGAGTTTCTCGGGTTCGCCGTGCCTGGCATGCTGACGGCGATTTGCGGGCCAATCATTTTCCTGGCTGACCACAAGCTCAATCTGAGCCCGGCCAATCCTTACCTGCTGGCAGGCATCAGTGCCGTCGCGCTGATGTTCTGGACGCGTAGCGTATTGATCACCGTGTTGCTGAGCATGGCGTTGTTCTATCTGTTTCGCTGGTGGCTCTGAACCGCCGGCGAAAAAAAGCCCGCGGGAGAGCGGGCAGAAGGGAGACTTCTTAAAAATGAGCCTGCCGACTATAGGCGGGCCCTTGTCCTTTCACAGTGAAACTAAATTCATCCAGCTGTCAGCGAAGCAGCCCCCACGGGAGCTTAATGGTAGAGTCGCGTTTTTTTTCCAAGGAAGCGATGGCATGCACAAGCTGGTGATTGGCGCGTTGGTGGTGGCAGCACTGTCCGGTTGCGCGGGCTCGAAGATGAAAGACGCGCGCGCTGGCACGCCCTACAAGACCCTGGCGTCGGACAAGGCTCCTCTGGTGGTTGCCCAATGTGTGCAGTTCGGTTGGCAGGATGAAACCGTATTCGGCGTCGACGCCGGCGGGTTCAAGGAGCCGATCGAGGCGGGTGGTTTTACCGTCTACACCACCGGTGGCGATTACTTCGTCGACGTGCGCAGCGCCGGTGCCGGCTCCACGGTCAATTACTTTGCAGCCGAGACCAGCATGGTCGCCCAACGGCGCTTGGCGGCCCTCGCGACCTGCCTGTAATCCTTTGCCTTAGTCATATTCGGAAAAACCCGGCGGGACAGCCGCCGGACATTGGCCTATCATTCTCCCGCTCGCTCGACGTGATGGCTCTTTACCAGTACACGGACGTCGAGGCCGAAACGTCGGGCGGGCCTCTTCCTCATTCCCTCTGTTCCAAGCACCAGCCTTCGGCGTGCCACCCCAACACGTGGGTCGGCTTGATCGCCTGCATGAACGCTTCATCGTGGGAAACCACCAGCATTGCCCCGCAAAATCCCTGCAACGCCTGTTCAAAAGCCCGCACCGATTCCAGGTCCAGGTGGTTGGTCGGCTCATCAAGCAACAACAACTGCGCAGGCACCTCGCGCCATAGGGCAATGGCCATTGCGGCCTTCAGGCGCTCGCCGCCGCTCAATTGGCCACACGGTTGGGTCACACGTGTGGCATCCAGTTGCAGCAAGGCCAGGCGCGTGCGCAATTGAGCTTCAGCCAACGGCGTGTCGAGCAGGTTGAGCTGCTCAAGGACACTGCGTTGATCGTCCAGTAGCGCCAGGTGCTGATCGATATACGCATTCGATACGTGCACCGCAAACTCGCCGCTGATGGCTTGCCAATGGCCTGCGAGCAGCTTGAGCAAGGTGGATTTGCCGCAGCCGTTCGGCCCCTGGATAGCCACGCGCACAGGCCCTGACAGGTTGAGCGTGACGTAGCTCGCGGGTGCCCGCGGATCGAGCCAGGGTAATTGGGCATTTTCCACGGTCAGCACGCTACGGCCGTTGGGCAGTGCCGAGCCGGGCAGGGCCAACAGCGTAGGCGTTTCATCGATCACCCGTTCATAGGCCTGGCGCACCTGGGCATCGAGCTGGTTTTTTTGGGCGTGATGGGCACTGCGCACGGTGCTGACAATTTCCGTGGCGGCACCTTTCCAGCGAGCCTTGGTAAACCGGTCGACGTTGGCGGTTTCTGCGTGTTTGCGCGAACGCGCGGCATTGCGTTGCAGGCTGTCGTGGTCTTTTTGCAGGCGCCGCCGTTCGCGACTTCGCTCCAGGCGGGCATGCTCGAGGGCCGCGACAGCCGCGTGTTGTTCGGTATCGCGCTGCAGGCGATAGGCATCGTAGTTGCCGCCAAACACCCGGGCGCCGAGGGGCGACAGTTCGATGATGCGCTGCATCGTGTTCAGCAATTGTCGGTCATGGCTGACCACCACCAGCCCACCACGCCAATCCTCCAGCACCTGGAGCAACCAGGCGCGGCCGGTGCTGTCGAGGTGGTTGGTGGGTTCATCGAGAATCAACAGTTCGGGTGCGGCCATTAGCGCACCGATCACCGCGACCCTGGCGAGTTGGCCGCCGCTGAGTTGGTCAGCCGGCGTATCCGCGCATAACTGAGACAAACCCGCCGCATCCAGCGCCGAGTGCAGGCGCTCGGCGAGATCCCAGCGCTCGTCGATCAGTTCCAGGTCGACAGCCTGCGCTTGACCCTGTGCCATGCGCTCAAGGGCCGCCAGTGTCGTGGCGGTCCCAGTGATGTCCGCGATGCTTTCCCCGGGTTGAACGGCCAGCGTCTGGGCCACGTAAGCCACCGTCGCCGCCCCCTCTACCGTGCCAGAAGAAGGGGCCAGCTGGCGGGCGAGCAACTGGGCCAGGATACTTTTACCCAGGCCATTACGGCCAACAATGCCGGTGGGTGTGCGATCAATGGACAGGTCAAGGTCTTCCAGCAAGGTCTCGCCATTGGCGAACTGGAAGCACACGTGGTGCAGGGAAACGAGAGCGGGCAGCCGTTTGACGTGAGTCATCAGCACCTCCAAAAAAATGTCTAACAGGCCAACAAGCGCGCCGTGCGGCTTGTTGCATATACATTTTGGAAGGCTTAGTTGTTCACGTTTGCGGTCGTCCCGTAAGTCAGAAGGGAGGCAAAGGCTAGCGCACCTGGGCAGCCTTCGGCAAGTCAGCGGCCAGTTGCTCGAGAAACATCGCCAAGGCGACTTCCTCGGCTTTCAGGCCCTTGCGCACCCGAGGCTTGGGCAGTTTGGACAGCTCGCCCAGACTGAAATGCTCCAGCACGGCCGGGTGGATATAGCACTTGCGGCACACCGCCGGCGTATTCCCCAGTTGCTTGGCAACCGCCTTGACCATGGCCACCACGTGCCGCTTGGCATCCGATTCTGGTTGCCACTCCAGCTCACGCAACACGGCCAGGGCGAGCGCCGTACCGGCCCAGGTGCGGTAGTCCTTGGCGGTAAAGTCTGCGCCGGTGAGCGTGTGAAGGTAGGCGTTGACGTCGTGGGAACTGACGGTATGGCGCTCGCCCTGTTCATCCAGGTATTGAAAGAGGTTCTGCCCCGGCAGCTCCAGACAGCGTTTGACCACGGTGGCCAAGCGGCGGTCTTTGACGCTGACCTGGTGTTCAACGCCGCTCTTGCCGCGAAACTGGAACAGGATCTCGCTGCCCTGGATGTCCACATGGCGGTTGCGCAGGGTGGTCAGCCCGTAGGATTTGTTGTCGCGGGCGTATTGGGTATTGCCGACGCGGATCAGCGTGGCGTCGAGCAGCATCACCACCGTGGCCAGGACTTTCTCACGGGTGAAACCAGGCTCGGCGATCTGTGCTTCCAATTGCTTGCGCAGCTTGGGCAGGGCTTCTCCGAACGCCTGCAAGCGCGAGTACTTGTCGGTGTCGCGTACTTCACGCCAGCGCGCGTGGTAGCGGTACTGTTTGCGGCCTCGGGCATCACGGCCGGTGGCTTGCAAGTGGCCGCGCGGGTCGGCGCAGATCCACACATCGGTATAGGCCGGCGGCACCGCCAGCGCATTGAGGCGCTGGATTTCGTCCGCGTCAGTAATACGCGTGCCTTTGGCATCGAAGTACTGGAACTTGCCGCGCAACGTTTTGCGATGGATACCCGGCTGGGTATCGTCAACGTAATGCAGGTCGCGGGGCAGGTCGGCAAGCAATGCAGAGTCGGGCATGGTGCAACTTCCTTGGCAACGAATCAGACCGGTATGTCTGATGGACCGCACGCGCGTGCGGTCGTGCCAAAAGCTTTGCTAGGCCAGTACCGCCACCGCCTTGATCTGTGCCCATAGCACCTGACCGGGGTGCAGCTGCAACTGGTCGCGGGAGAAGCGCGTGATGCGCGCCAGCAACGGCGTGCCACCAGCCTCCAGGCGCACCAGCACGTGGGCGTTGTTGTCGGCCGTGATGTCTTGAGTGACTGTCACTGGCAAGCGATTGAGGATGCTGCTGTGCTCTTCGGCCTGCAGGCTGAGGCTCACATCCCGCGCCTGGACCTTGACCCGCAGTTGCTTGCCCAACGCCAACGGCGCATGGGCCACGCGCATCTGCAAGGCGCTGTCGGGCAGTTGCAGGGTGAGCAGTTGATAGTCCGCGTCGTAGGCGCTGACGGTGCCGTTGACCACCACACCGGCGTCGTCGCCCAGGGCCATGGGCAGGTCGAGCCGCGCCAGGGTTTCGCCGATCGGCCCGCTGGCCAGGGCCTTGCCGTCGCTCAGCAACACGATGTGGTCGGCCAGCCGCGCCACTTCGTCCTGGGCATGGCTGACGTACAGCACCGGGATGTCCAGCTCATCGTGCAGGCGTTCAAGGTACGGCAGGATCTCGCCCTTGCGCTTGCTGTCCAGCGCCGCCAGTGGTTCATCCATCAACAGCAGTTTCGGACTGGTGAGCAAGGCGCGGGCAATGCCGATGCGCTGTCGCTCACCACCGGACAAGTGCTGCGGGTGACGATCCAGCAGGTGACCGATCCCCAGCAATTCGGTGGCCTGGGCCATGTCCACCCGGCGTTGCTCGGGTTTGATGCGCTTGAGGCCGAATTCCAGGTTGGCGCGCACCGATAAATGAGGAAACAGGCTTGCCTCCTGGAACACATAACCCAGGGCGCGCTTGTGCGGTGGCACGAACAGGCCGCTGCGGCTGTCTTGCCAGATTTCGTCATTGATCTGGATAAAGCCGTCTTCGGCGCGCTCCAGCCCGGCGATACAGCGCAGGCAAGTGGTCTTGCCGGAGCCTGAGTGCCCGTATAACGCGGTCACACCCCGGCCGGGCAGGTGCAGGTCCACGCTCAGGGCGAAGCCCGCGTAGTTTAAGTTGAGGCGTACATCGATCATCGCAGTCAGCTCCAGCCCATCTTGGATTTACGGCTGGAGTACAACGCCAGCAACACAAGGAACGCGAACACCACCATGGAGCCGGCGAGCCAGTGGGCCTGGGCATATTCCATGGCCTCGACATGGTCGTAGATCTGCACCGAGACCACGCGGGTCTTGTCGGGAATGTTGCCGCCGATCATCAACACCACGCCAAACTCACCGACGGTGTGGGCAAAGCCGAGAATCGACGCGGTGATGAACCCAGGGCGGGCCAGGGGCAAAATCACCGTGAAAAACGTGTCCCACGGGTTGGCACGCAACGTGGCGGCCACTTCCAGGGGGCGCGTGCCGATGGCGGAGAAGGCGTTTTGCAACGGCTGCACCACAAACGGCATGGAATAGATCACCGAGCCAATCACCAGCCCGGCGAAGCTGAAGGTCAGGGTGCCCAGGCCCAGCCATTGGGTGAACTGGCCGAAGTAGCCATTGGGGCCCATGGTCAACAGCAGGTAGAAGCCGATCACCGTGGGTGGCAGCACCAACGGCAAGGCCACGACCGCCCCGATGGGGCCGCGCCACCAGGAGCGGGTGCGCGACAGCCACAGGGCAATCGGAGTGCCGATGACCAGCAAGATCACGGTGGTCAGTGACGCCAGTTTGATGGTCAACCAGATAGCGGAAAAATCGGCACTCGACAGGGGCATTTACAGCTCGTAACCGTAGGATTTGATAACCGCGGCAGCTTTTGGCCCCTTGAGGTATTCAACCAGTGCCTTGGCAGCGGCGCTGTCTTTGCCTTTGTTGAGGATTACCGCGTCTTGTTTGATCGGGTCGTGCATCGAAGCCGGCACGATCCAGGCCGAGCCGCTGGTGACTTTGCCGTCTTTATAGATCTGCGACAAGGCCACGAAGCCCAACTCGGCATTGCCGGTGGAGACAAACTGATAGGCCTGGGTGATGTTCTGGCCCTCGACGATCTTGTCCTTGACCTTGTCGGTCAGGCCTTCTTTGGCCAGTACTTGGGTGGCGGCCAGGCCGTAAGGCGCGGCTTTCGGGTTGGCGATGGAGAGGTGCTTGAATTCGTTCTTCTTCAGCACGTCGCCTTTGGCATCCACGTAGCCTTCTTTGGCCGACCACAGCGCCAAGGTGCCCACGGCGTAGGTGAAGCGCGAGCCTTTGACGGTGTCGCCTTCGGTTTCGAGTTTTTGCGGGGTAGTGTCGTCGGCGCTCAGGAACACTTCGAACGGTGCGCCGTTCTTGATCTGGGTGTAGAACTGACCGGTGGCGCCGTAGGCGGCGACCAGCTTGTGGCCGGTGTCTTTCTCGAAGTCGGCGGCGATGGCCTGGATCGGTGCGGTGAAGTTGGCGGCCACGGCCACCTGTACTTCATCGGCCTGGGCCGAACCGAATGCGAAGGCGGCAATCAGGGTGGCCAGGGCCGTGGGGGCCAGGCGTGAGGCGCGGATCATCATGAAGCAGCTCCTTGGGGTTGTACGGCTTGTTATAGGTAGAAGGCTTAACCGCTATGTATGGGAATATATAGCGGTTGGCCATTGCCGGTACAGTGCAAAGTTGCCCCAAGTGTCAGATCTATTTGAGCTTGGCCAACGCCTGCTCGGCCAATTGACGTGTGAGGTCATACGTGGAGATATCCTTACCCAGGCGCAGCGCCTGGCCCGACCACAGGTTGCTGAAACCCGCTTCATCTTTGGCTTTGAGTGGAATCAGCGCACCACCGGACGTGGGGAAGGCCGGCGCTGCCGGGTTGATCGCGCCCAGCTCACGCATCACCCGGTTGACGATGCCCCGTGCCGGGCGGCCGGTGAACAGGTTGGTCAGCGCGGTTTCGCTGGCCTGGGCATGGCGCAGCGCGTAGTGATGAGACGCGGTGACATTGGCCTCCGGGGTAAACAGGTACGCGGTGCCGATCTGCACCGCCGAGGCGCCCAGGGCGAAGGCCGCGACGATACCGCGGGCGTCACCGATACCGCCTGCGGCAATCACCGGTACGGCGACGGCGTCGACAATTTGCGGTAACAGGGCGAACAGACCGATCTGGGTATTGAGGTCGTCACTCAGGAACAGGCCGCGATGGCCGCCAGCTTCAATGCCCATGGCGATGATTGCATCGCAGCCATGTTGCTCCAGCCAGATCGCTTCTTCCACCGTGGTCGCTGACGACAGCACCTTGGCGCCGGTGGCTTTTACCCGGTCCAGCAAGGCTTTTTCCGGCAGGCCGAAGTGAAAGCTGACGACCTCGGGGCGGAATTCTTCCACTACCTGGCAAGCAGCCTCGTTGAATGGCGCGCGGTTGGACACCGGGGTTGGCGCTTCAAAATCGGCGCCCAATTCGCGGTAGTAGGGTTCCAGCAATGCCTTCCAGCGACGGTCACGGGCCTCGTCGGGCGCCGGTGGCTGGTGACAGAAGAAATTCACGTTGATGGGCCGCGTGCTGGCCTGGCGGATGGTAGTTAACCCCTCGCGCAGCTGCTCGATGCTCAAGGCTGCGGCGGGCAGTGAACCCAGTGCGCCGGCGTTGTTCGCAGCGATCACCATGGCGGTGGTCGTGCCCACGGCCATGGGGGCCTGGATGATGGGCAGGTCGATGCCCAGCAGGTCAAGAATGCGCGTGTCTGGCCAGGTGCTCATGGGGTGCGTCTCCAGCGTGAGTAAGACTTTTCGCTGTTTTAACAGGGCCCCTGGCACCCGGCCAGTCTGTTTTATTCACTGGACGAAGGCGGTGTTTCGTGCCGTGCCATCAGTCGATGGCCTGCCCCAGTACGGCGTGAATGCGCTGGGCAATGTGGGCCGCATGGGTTTCCAGGGCGAAGTGGCCAGTGTCCAGTAACTCGACCACGGCGTTGGCGTTGTCACCCGCGTAGGCGTGGGCGCCCGGTGGAATGAAGAAGGGGTCGTTCTGGCCCCAGATCACCAGCGTTGGCACCTGGGTGGCCTTGAAGAACGCCTGGAACGCCGGGTACAGCGTGAGGTTGTTGCGATAGTCGAGGAACAGGTCGAGCTGGATCTCATCGTTGCCCGGGCGCTGCATCAACAGCACGTCCAGCATGTACGACTCCGGCGCGACCAGCTCAGGCTGGGTGACACCGTGCAGGTACTGATAGCGCGTGCCTTCCAGGCTGATCACCGCATGGCGGATCACTTCGCGATTGGCCTGGGTCGGCTCGGCCCAGTATTGGCGGATCGGTGCCCAGGCATCCCCCAGGCCTTCGAGGTAGGCGTTGCCGTTTTGCGAGACCAGCGCACTGACCCGCTGCGGGTGCGCCACGGCCAATCGCAGCCCGACCGGAGCACCGTAGTCAAAGACGTACAGGGCGTAGCGGCTCAATTCAAGCGCATCGACAAAATGCCCGACGGTCACGGCCAGGTTGTCGAAGCTGTAGTGGTAGTCACGCTCGGCAGGCACCTCGGTGAAGCCAAAGCCTGGCAAATCCGGCGCGATCACCCGGTAGCGGTTGGCGAGCAGGGGGATCAGGTCGCGGTACATGTGGGACGAACTGGGAAAACCGTGCAGCAGCAACATGACCGGGGCCGCTGGGTCACCGGCTTCACGGTAGAACATGCGCACGCCATCGACATCGACGTGTTGGTAGCGAATCACAGGGGCTTGGATAGACATGATGAGGGCACCTTTGTAACTTGATAAAGTGTGTTTACGGGTTAGCTATTTTTAAAGCTGCGCTCAAACGTGTAACCTGTCAACGTAATTATTCAGGTTAGCTTTTCGTCACTTGTAACTACCCATCCTGCTGGTTAGCGGTTACTATCGCGTGATGTTCAAGAGGATCCCCCATGGCAATCACCGTCCCCCCAGCCGTCCCTGACGAGCCCTATGTCCTGGCCGATGACCCGGTGCTGGACATGCTCAACACCCTGGCCAACATCGACGGCGTGCCGTGGGATTTCTGGCAAACCGATGCCGATGTGGAGCGTTGGCTGGTGCGCTTGCGATGGGTCGAGGAGGGCAGTGTTCCCGAGTTTGAAGCCGGCACCTTGCTGAACGCGGCGCGGCAACTGCGTGAAGTGATTCGTGAGTTGGTAAAGCTGCGCAAGGACGACCAGCCCGGCAACCCGGCCGCCCTCAACAGTTTTCTGCGCAAGGCGGTCAGCCATCCGCAACTGGTGTGGCCGGCGTCGGGGGCACCTCAGTTGGAACGCCAGCGCAAACAGCAGACGGCCGAACAATTTCTGTCGCCGATCGCCGAGGCAGCCGCTAATTTATTGGTGGCGGGCGATTTCACCCTGATTCGCCGCTGTGAACACCCGGAATGCATCCTGTGGTTTTATGACCGGACCAAGGCCCACAAACGCCGCTGGTGCAGCATGGCGTTGTGTGGCAATCGGCATAAGGTCGCCGAATTCCGCAAACGAAAACTCAAGCTTTAAAAGGAGAAGGCTTTGCACGTCACCAAGGAACAACTGAAGGCAGCATTCACCGTGTCGGGTCTGAAGGTTCGCACACGTAACGCCGATGAATCGCAGCCAGCGAGCGCAAAAATCGGCCCGATGTGGCAGCGGTTTTACAGTGAAGGGTTGTACGAGGCGATCCCCGGCAAACAACCGGGCTCACCGGTCTACGGGGTTTATAGCGGCTATGAATCCGATGCCAGTGGCTTGTTTGATGTGACCGCAGGTGTTGCGACGGGCGCGCCCTCCCTGGGTTTTGAAAGCCTCGTTATTGAGCCGGGGAACTACCTGGTATTTGAAGCACGCGGGCCGATGCCTCAGGCGATCATCAACGCCTGGCAGCAGATCTGGACGTACTTCGAGCAACCTGACGTGCCGGCTCGTGCGTTTGTCACGGACTTTGAGGCTTATCAGGGCCCGGACCTGGCGTTCATCCATATCGGCATTCGCTAGGCTTCGGACGGGCTTTCCCGTTCCAGCAGCTGCCGCTTGCGCTCCACGCCCCAGCGGTAGCCAGACAGGTCACCATTACTGCGCACCACGCGGTGGCACGGAATGGCGACCGCCAGGCTGTTCGCGCCACAGGCCTGGGCCACGGCTCGAAAGGACTTGGGCGCGCCGATTTGCTGGGCGATTTGCGCGTAACTGGCGGTGCTGCCCACCGGAATGGTGCGCAGCGCTTGCCATACCCGTTCTTGAAAGGCTGTACCGCGCAGGTCCAGGGGCAAGTCCAGCCCCAGCGCGGGCGCTTCGATAAAGCCAACGACCTGGGCGATCACTTGTTCAAAGTGTGGGTCAGCCCCCACCAGCTCGGCCTTGGGGAATTGGTCCTGCAGGTCGCGCACCAGTTTGTCGGGGTCGTCCCCCAGCAGGATCGCGCACACGCCGCGCATGCTCTGAGCTACCAGAATCGCGCCCAGTGAGCATTGGCCTACGGCAAACAGGATTTGATTGTTGGTGCCGCCAGCCCGGTAATCGCTGGGTTTCATGCCGAGCAGTTGGTCGGCAGACTCATAAAAACGGCTATTGGAATTGAAACCTGCGTCATACAAGGCGTCGGTGACCGAATGCGGGCCCTTGAGGCTGTTGCGCACTTTGCGCGAGCGATGAGCGCTGGCGTAGCCCTTGGGCGTCAGGCCGGTCACGGCCTTGAATACGCGGTGGAAGTGAAAGGGGCTCAGGCCGGCCTGTTTGGACAGGGTTTCCAAGTCAGGGGGCGTTTCGGCTTGCTCGATCAGCCGGCAAGCGTCAGCGACCAGCCGGGCATGGTGCAGGGCAACTTGAGTCTGGTCGCCGGCGGCCCGTTTACTCGGGCGATAACCTGCTGCTTCGGCTTGTTCGCCGGTGTCGAAGAACTCAATGTTTTCCGGGCGTGGCAGGCGGGAAGAGCTGCTGGGGCGGCAATACACACCGGTGGTTTTTACGCCGTAGACAAACTGCGTATCGGCCTTGGGGTCGCGGGCCACGATGGCGGCCCAGCGGGGATCTTGTTCGTTGCTCATGGCCAGCACTCTTGACGGTTCATGGGCAGGTTAGCGGGGCTGACCGTTCCTGGCACTCTGAACCTTGCGGTCAAATCAGCCCGCGGTGCGAAATGTCAGGTTGATGCGCTGGGGGCCCATGACGGGATGCGTGCCGTCCTTGATCGGCATCACGCCGTGGAAACGCAGGCGGTCGACGCCACCCCAAACCACCACATCGCCATGGAACAGCGAGATTTTCTGCGTCTTATCGCTGCGTTCATGACCACCGAACAGGAAGATCGCCGGCAAGCCAAGGGACACGGACACCACCGGGGCATCGTAGCGGCGCTCGTTCTTGTCTTGATGCAACGACATCTTGGCGCCCGGCACATACCGGTTGATCAGGCAGGCATCAGGGGAGAAATCGTTGAACCCGGCCTCGGCGGCCGCCTGCACGGCCAGTTGGCGCAACGCTTCCGGCAAGGCGGGCCAGGGTTGCTGGTTGCGTGGGTCAAGCGGGCTGTAACGGTAGCCGCTGGCGTCCGTCGTCCAGCCCAGTTCGCCGCAACTGCTTAGCGCCGCCGACATGGTAAAGCCACCGGGTGTGGTCATTTTACGAAAGGGTGACTGGGCCAGGATGCGACGAAGTTCAGGCAGAAGGCGATCGATCCAGGGCAGGGCGTGGCCTCTGAGCACGTAGGACTCTGCGCCAATCTGTTCGCGCCCTGCGGGTTGTTGCAGGGCTTCTTCAGCAAACAGATCGGCTGTAGGGCCGGGCATGGCTTACAGCGCCTTGCTCACGTTGATGTCGGTAATTTCATCGGTGGTGTCGTGAATTTTAGCCAGGGCTTGCTTGGCTTCTTCTACGCTGTTGCTCTGCAGTTGCGCGAATTCGAAGCGACGTTCGCCGTTGAGTTTGTATTTGATGACGTATTTGGTCGTGGTGTTCACAGCGGTTTCCTGTCGAATATGCGGATCAGCTCAGCTTGGAGCTAGTGCGACGAACGATGCGGATCTTGTGGGACAACGCAGGTTTGCGGGTGACACTGATGGCGCGGCGTGTGACCACGTCCAGGGTAATGTTCCAAAAACCGGTGCTGGGTGCGGTGATCTTGGCCGGGAACTTGTCGAAGGCGCCGCCGTGGTAGGTGTGACGACCACCGTTTTTGAAGCTGCGAAAATTCGCATCGCTCATCAGACGGATATTACAGGTCTGCGAGCATTCGATGACGACAATGTCTCCCTCGTTGAGGTGCTCACGCTGGTGGATGAATTTCATGAGGGTGTCTCCAGAAGGGCTTTTTCTGAAAAATCAGAATGATACGTAGGTTAAGATAGAGTTTATCAGCCCCAGCGCGTTTATTATCGGGCCGTCGTCGACGACTTCGACAATTTAAAACAGTTATTTACCGAGTTATCAGGGATAAATCCTACTTTGGCGGGAGAAAATTACCATCCCCGCTGTCGTAGGGTCTTTATCGGAGGTTTTTGTATGAAGTGGAGTGTGTTGGTTCTGGCCTTGGCAATAGGTGGGTGTGCTTCGGTTGCAGATATCAAGCAGACCCCGCCGACGTTGTCGGTCATTTCCGGGAAGAAACCACAGGAATATGCCGCCTGTGTCGTGCGTAAGTTGTCGACGACTCGCCGGCCTCCACAGATCGAGCCCCACAAGGATGGTGTGCAGGTAATTGTGCCGCAGAAGTATTCGGCTGACCCTTCGGCGATCTTCGAGATTGAAGAACGCTCCAGCGGCAGTAGCATCAAGCTCTATGAGAGCATGGCCAACGTGCCTATCCGCCCAGGTGACGTGAAAAAAGCCGGTGAGGATTGCATTTCCGGCTGATTCCCCGCGTTTCACCCATGCGCCAACATCCGATAAAGAAGCCCGGCCCCGCTGTTGTGGGGCCGGGCTTTTTAATGCATGAGGTTTGACGGTTATCGTCAGCGGATCATTACCCTACCACTTGTAGGCGTATGCGCTTAAGGCCTAAGCATATAACTATAAGAATGGAGTCGTGATGATTCGTTTGAGCGAGTTCTGCTGGGAGGTGCGCTGCTGTTGCTTGGCCGAGTATGTGCGCAAGCAGTTGGCAGATTTCAGCAGCGGGGAGCGCATCAATCCGGTGATGCAGCCGCTGGCCAAAGTCCTGACCGAGGCGGAAATTTCTGCACTCAGCCTAACATTGGCGGCGATGCCTGCGCCCGTATCCGCAACCGTGCACCGTAGCGAAATGCCGAGTACTGCTGCGCAAAAGCTTGCTTTGCAAGGGGCGTGGGAGCGGCAAGTTCCTGCGTGTGTCAGTTGTCACGGGCCTGCAGGTGCCGGTGTGGGAAGTGCATTCCCGCCGCTGGCAGGTCAGCCGGCCGCCTATCTGAGCGCACAATTGGTCGCCGGGCAGGCAGGCACGCGGCGCAATGACCCCAATGACCTGATGGGGCACATCGCCAAGGCGCTGACCCCGGAAGAAGTGCAGGGGGGCGCGCAGTATTTCGCGTCGCTGCACCAGGAGGTCAAGCCATGAAGGCCTTCAGGTTTGCACCCGTATTCGCCTTGCTGATTTCACTGCCGACGCATGCGGCAACGGTCGCCATGGAAGACCAGTCGCAGTCGCAGTTGCACCCAACCGCATCGCCTGTCTCTGCTACGTTCCAGCCGCCCCAAGAAAGTGAATTGCCTGACAACGCCTACGGCAAGCTCGTTAGGCAGGGTTACGCCTTGTTTGTGGACACCAAGCGGTTGGCACCGCAATTTGTCGGCAACGGCCTCAACTGCAGCAACTGCCACCTGGACCAGGGCCGGCTGGCCAATTCGGCACCGCTGTGGGGCGCTTATCCGATGTACCCGGCCTATCGAAAAAAGAACGACAAGGTCAATACCTTTGCCGATCGTCTGCAAGGCTGTTTCCAGTTCAGCATGAACGGTGGCACACCGCCTGCGGCAGATAGCCCCGAAATTACCGCGCTGTCGGTATACGCCTATTGGTTGGCCAGCAAGGCGCCCTTGGGTGTCGAGCTGCCGGGACGAGGTTACCCGGACGTGGCGCCGCCCGCCAAAGGCTAAAGCCTGGCCCGGGGCGCCGAGGTGTACAAAGACCAGTGTGCGGTGTGCCATGGCGGCGAAGGGCAGGGACAAAAGGGTGGCGACAGCTACGTCATGCCACCGTTGTGGGGTAAAGACTCCTACAATTGGGGCGCAGGCATGCACCGTTTCAATACGGAGGCGTCCTTCATCAAGCACAACATGCCGCTGGGCAAGGGTGGCAGCCTGAGTGATGAGCAGGCCTGGGACGTGGCGGCCTACCTCAACAGCCACGAGCGGCCGCAAGACCCACGGTTGATAGAGGGCTCGGTCGAGAAAACCCGTGTGAAGTTTCACGCCAATGACGGCGTCAATCTGTACGGGCAAACCGTTGAAGGCGTGCTGATCGGGCAGGGCATCCGTTAAACTGTCGGGTAATGCATACAAAAATGCCGCGCAACCTTAAGGTTTGCGCGGCATTTGTCTTTAAATCGGGAAAACCTAATGAAACGTGAACACGTCAGGGCGCGCCATGCCGACGGCCAGATCTCAGCCACCCATGTCATCCAGAACCCGGCTGACCTGGGTGAATGGATCGTGTTTTTCAAGAAGAGCGGCGGGCGTAGTTACTTCTTGGTGGACGAGCAGGACGAGGTAGAATCATTTGCGCGCCTGGATGAGCTGATCGAAACCCTGCGCGGGCTCGGCATCAAGTTCGCCGAAATCCACCTGTAGCCTATGGCTTACTTGCAAACCACCACCACGCTGCGGCTTTTGTAGTTGCCCACGTCCTTGCCCAGGGTCTTGTCGTCCTCTTTGAGCGATGGCGTGCCTTCAGTGCCGACGATGCGGTAACCGGTGCCGGCGCAGGAAGCATCTGCCTTTTCATAGCAACTGGCCCAGGAATTGGCTTCGCCGGAACAGTCGATGGTCAGGCCTTGTTCGCCGTTCTTCAGGTACGTATCGGAGGTGGTGGTGCAGCCGGTCATCAGGACCAGTGCTGCAGTCAGCGTCAGTATCTTGTTCATGGTGGGGTCGTCGTCGAGGTATTGGAGGGGCGCTGACACTGTCGTGGGGCGGTCGTGCGAGATTATAGCCATCTGCCACATACGCAGTCTCCAGAATAAACGCCTTCGACTGCGTAGCTTCGGCCGTTGATGGGCGTTACGGCACGCCCATCACCAGTACACCACTGCCGCTGACGGCGCCGGCAGCGGGTAGCGACCCATTGCGTCGAACCAGGGTGAACATCACATCATCCCCACCCACGCTGTTGGTGATCTGTGTCCGGAATGAGCCGTTGACCTGAACCGCAGCCCCCGAACGGACCATAGCGGTACCCACGTTCGGGTTCGTCATACTCAGCAGACGTGTGTCGAATGACGAAGGTGTTCCTTTGTAGGTGATGGTGATCGGTGTCGTGATTCCCCCATCGGGGCACGAGTAAGTGAGCCTGCGGTTGCTGCGGATGGGGCTCGTCAGCGGGTCGGTGCCTATCTGTCGCTGCTGGACGGTGCCGAAGTCCACCGTGATCGGGTTGTTGTTATTGATCGTGCAGGTTGACGGCGAAACAGTAAAGTTGTTAGCCGACGTGTAAGTGACAGTGAGTTGCGGTCTCGAAGCGTCCCAGTTGTTCGAGCTGGTGAGACGTAACAGGCCGAGATTATCCCCGACACGGACATTGATAGGGTTCGACGGACTGTTACGCATCAGAATATAGGGGGTGATATTGATAGGATAAACGCCACCGTTGTTGGGCATGGTTGCGACCAGGATGCCGCTCAGGACCGGGGTGTTGTAGAAGGTCCCATTGATTCGCAGCCCGGTCCTTTCAAAGGAAAACTTGGGGCCGGGAGTCCACGGAGTGCCTGAACTATTGCCTGTTGCCCAATAGTCCTGACCCCACGCCGGACCCTGGCCAGGTGAGTATCGACATTCCAGCCTTGCGCCTTCGAGCATGATCCTGGTTTTGTCTGGGGTCAGCGTGACCGTAACGGGAACTTGCAGGTTGGGATTTCCCGTCTGCCATGCGCCACCATTCACCCTGCAGTCAACGGCCTGTGCAGTCGGAGCCAAACCAAGCAGCGTAAGAAGCATGCTTTTTTTATATAGTCGTTTCATTTTATTTCTCGTTGCTCCTCTCCCCGGAAGGCTAAATCCGCCCGGCGAGAGGTGAGGTTTGTCTGGGGCTGTTACGGATAGTCCAGCGTAAACGTTGACGTCACCGTATATCTGCCGTGCCCGATGGTTTGGTCCCGGATCGCATCCGGTTCGCCCTGCACATAGGCTTTGAGCTCAATCACATTGCTGCCGGTACTCAACACCTGTTTGTCGCTGACGGTGTTGACGGGTAAAGGTTTATTGCCCGGGGTTTCTATACCAAGGCCAATCCCCGTGGCGCCGCTGCCACCATCGAGTGCGAACAAGCCTGGCAACTTAGTGTTTTCCGTACCGCTGAGCAGGAGGGTGACCGAGTCGCCAATCGTGGTGTCGCAGTTCTCCAGATGCACCCTGAACCCCTTACCCTGGGTGCGCGTATTGAGGTAGAGGTGCTTGCTGGTGACGTCCCAGAGTTCCAGCGTGATCGCATCGTCACCCGGGCGAATCGTGCAAGCCTCTTCCACCAGGTTGCCCTTGAAGCTCAGGTTGTCTGCCGCAGACCCCTTGTCCGGCAAGCCGAAGGTCATCAATAACGCGAGCCAGGCACACGACCACTTTTTATGATCCATTTCAAATCGCATAGACGTGGTTCCTACTGGTATTCAGCCAACAGCGTGGCCACCGCTGCAAACCGCGCAGGGGGCAGCGTTGCACCGGGTTGTTTGACGGGCACGACTTCCAGTGTCGGCGGTGTCGAGAGGACGATGTTCATGGGCGTATTGAGTGAAAACGGCAGGTTGTTCTGAAAGACCCGGATACCCAGCGCCGGCACATTGGTCTGTGCCGCGGCGCCATCAAATGCCGTGGGTGTGCCGTTGACGCTCAACTTAAGGGCCCAAGGCAGGGTGGCCGGCCCACAGCTGATAGTGTAGGGGACCGATTTGCGGTACTTCACACCGTCGACGCGCTTTACGGCCACATCGCCAAAGTCCACTTCAATCGTGTTGCCTGCATCAATGGTGCAAGGCGGCGGCTCGTTCAAGGTTCCGCTGAACGTCAGGTTGGCCGATGCACCACTGCACAGGCCGATGGAGCACAAGGCGAGCAATGCTCGCTGTTGCCAGCATCTCATTGATCAATCCTCTTCATTGATAATCGACCAGCAGAGTGGCGGTCGCATCAAATGCCCCCCCGGTCAGTTTGCTGCCCGCACGTTTGACCGGCACCGCCTGCACGACTGGGATGTTTGGGTAGGTAAAGTTAACCACCCTGTTCAGCGGCCAGGCAGCACCATTGACGAACAGCTTTACGCCAAGATCGGCTTTGCGAGTCATGAGCACGGCACTGTCAAACGCCGCTCCCGTTCCCTTGAGCTCCAGAGTCAATGCATTGCTGAAGGGGGAATTGCAGGTGACGGTGTAAGGCACATCTCGACGGTAATTGACGCCGTCCACTCGCGACGTCAGCAGGTCATTGCCAAACGGCACATTGAGCGTGGTGCCGCTGTTGATGACACAGGGCGGAGGCGCAATGATGACCGCGCGAATGGTCAGGCTGGTCTCGGCCTGCACACCCTGGCAAACAGCCCAAAGCAGGCTGCCTCCTATCAGAACGGCCCGGGGGCCAGTTGAGTTCGCCATCGTTGTGCCCTTACTCATAGTTGAGCCTGAAATCCACCACGGCCCGAAATGCCCCACTGGTCAGCTGGGCGGAGGTGCGTGTGGGCTGGACCTTCCACGTCTGGGTATTACTGCCCAGAGGAAGGAACAGAGGTTCGCCCCTTGAGCCCAGCTGTACATCGCGCCCCAAGGCATCGGTCAATTGCAGGCCCATTCCGCTGATGCCTTGTACTTTGACTAACCGGGGGTCATCGGCATCAGCCGGCGCATAAAACGCTACCGACACCACCGGCTGGAATGCGCTCCACACCAGGTTTCCCATGCGTTCACTGCGGATGCCGCCGGCTTTGCGTTGGCAATCGGCAAAACGTAACTGGAACGCGATCGGGTTGGCCTGGTCGCCAGGGCGCTGCAATTGGCTGGTCGAAAAGGCCCCCAGATCGATGGCTTGATGCAGTGATGTCATTTCCAGGCTGCAAGGGGTTTCGTGCATGGACCCACTGATGTTCAGCATCCCGCTCATACCCTCGACATCATCCTCCTGAGCCTGTGCTCCCCCCATAGAGGTCAGCAGCAGAGCGCCCAGGACCTTCATGCTATGCAACTTCATGACGTTCTCCGGTGCCAGGCACTACTCATTAAGTGATGGTGCTTGCGCGTTGACCTTGCAGGTGTTGCCACTGCAGGTGAAAGCCATCAGTGGGCGTCCGCCGTAATCGTTCACATAGGCCAAATGCGGGGTTGCACCGAGCGCTTTGGCGCTGGGCCCCAGGGCCAGCGAGCCTTTCGGGGGGATCATCAGCGGTTCAAAATCGGGCAAGGTTTTGCCGTCCTTGGCGCTGCGCGCATCGACCAGGGTGACGTAGTAGGGCGTCGGGTTGTTCACCTGGTAGCGCTCGCCTTCGCGAGTGAGGGTCAGCTTTTCCTGCCACGGGTTGGACAAGTCTTGCTGGGTCGGCGCAATGGCTTGCGGCCGATAGAACAACTTGATTCGGGTCTGCAGCGCGATTTGCAGGGTGTTGGGTTTGTCACTGCGTGGAGGGATTTCCCGCAAATTGAAGTAGTAGACCGTCTCTCGATCCTGCGGCAATGTCTTGGCGGCCGGTAAGGCTTGTACTTTCAGCTGGCTTTGTTTTCCCGGCTCCAACCGTTGGACCGGTGGCAACACGATCAAGGGGGACGTGATTTTTTTACCCGCTTCATCCTCAATCCACCCCTGGGCCAAATACGGCAATTGGGTGTTGTTGTTGGTGATATTCACGCTGGTAGCGTCTTTGCCACCATCAAAGATCACGCGGGTTCGGTCCAGGCCCACCGCAGCGTTGGCGTTGTGGCTCAAACCCAGCGCCAATAAGGTGAGGGCCTGACAGGTGAAACGTGTGTTGAGGTTCATGAGGATGTGTTCTCCGTTTTGGCACGCTTGCCGGTCAACGTCGCGGGCTCAGGTAAGGATTGATCAGCGGCCACCATCCGGCAGCCCAGTTGCAGGGCATCGCTCAAACCGTCAGCGGGCAACACGTCGGGGAGGTTGAGGATGCAGCGTTCGGTGCCCCCCCAACTGACGACCATTTGTCCGCCGGCCTGAATGCCACTCAGGTACACGCTGCCGCCATCGTTCACGATGCCGGTGTCCTGTTGTTTTACGTTTTTCACGGTGGCGCCAAAGGGCGGTGAACTGCCATCGGGCAGGCGAAGAACGGCCATGGCTTTTTCACCGGCGATCACCGGCAGGGACCGGTAACCGATAGCACCTTCGGTGAGCGTCAGCTGTGTGACGGATTGAGTGGCTTCGACATTGCTCGGCAAGTTCTCCAGGTCGACGCTGGCGGCCGTGCGCAAATAGCTGGCTACGTCGACGATCACGGCTTTGCCGAAGGCGTTACTGCGGGTCGGCGTGCCGTAACCGCGCACGGGCACACCGGGTACACCGCCGGTGTCAACCATCAGGCGGGTTCCGCCAGTACTGTTGGTGCGATGCAGTGCTGCGCCATGCGGCGTGAGCGTGCCACCGCCGCGAGCCGATACGCTGAGTGTTGAGTAACCGCCTTCCTGCTTGCTTGCGGCCAGGTCAACGTCAGCCAAATTGCCGATATGATTCAAGTAACCACTGGCGGACTTGTCGCTGGCGCTGATCTGGTAACTGTTGCGTTCATCCAGGCGATCGTTGTAGCGCGTGCCGAGGCTGTTCTTGCCTGAAACGCGGTTGGCGTCCATCGACAGTGTGCCGGTGGGCCCAAACGGCAGGCTGACCGTCAACGAGACACCGTTGTCCTTGTAGTTGTAGTCCTGGGTGCGATGAAGATTCAGGGACACGTTCAGGTTTTTGACGGTACCTACATCGAAGTAGCGAGATGCCGACAGGTTCCAACGCTGGGTGGCCGAGCGCCCCCAGTAGGTTTGTTTGTTGTAGCTGGCGTACACCGTGGCCCCTAAGTCACGAAACTGCTTGTTCACCGTCGCGGTATACAACGCCTTGCTATCACCGATTGGTCTCCAGCTTTTCAGAAGGTCGCCGTTGGCGTCGCGCCCGGCGAGTTCGCCATTCATGCCGTAATGACGAGCGTCCAGGTATTCGCTCATGCTCAGGTAGTTCTTCTCGGAAAACCGATACCCGGCAAAGGTGACTTGGCTGTCGTACTCTTCGAAATGCTTGGAATATTGAAGGCGGTACGATTTGCCCGAGAGCGACTCACCCCATACTTGTGCACGAGATTGAGTGACATCCAGCGAGAGCGCACCGAAGGCCAACAAGTCGCGGCCAACCCCGGCAGACAGCGCGCCGTAGTTGTTATCCGTGATACCGCCGCCATACAGCGACCAGCCGTTACTGACACCCCACGAAAATTCACCCGTGCCGAAAAAGTCACCCTCGGCGCCGTACTGCAGATTGGACGGACGCCCCGTCGCGACTTTGTAGCGAATATGCCCTGGACGCGTGAGGTATGGCACCCCAGCCGTATCGAACTGGAACGTCTGTACTGAACCATCCTGCTCTTCCACCCGCACATCCAGGCGGCCGGTCACGGCATCATTGAGGTCTTGAATGCGAAAAGGACCTGCTGCGACCAACGTTTCATACAGCACGCGGCCTTGTTGGCTGACGATGACCTTGGCATTGGTCTTGGCCACGCCCACTACCTCAGGGGCATAGCCACGCAAGTTGGGCGGCAACTGGCTTTCATCCGAATTGAGCGCGGCACCGGTGAAGCGGAAGCTGTCGAACAGATCCGAATACAGGTAGTTTTCACCCACGATCAGCCGGGCCTGCAATTGCGGGATGGCTCGATAAGCGTAGTAACGGCTCCACTCCAGCCGCTGACGGCGCTGGGCCGAGTCGGCTCGGTCAGGGTCGACACGGCCTTGCCAGTCAGCCCGCAAACGCCACGCACCGGCATTGGCCCCCACCGTTCCGTTACCACTGAAGTTGGTACGGGTCCCATCATTCTTCTGGTAGCCGGTTTGCGCCGTCATGTTGTAGTCAATCAGCAGGCCAGACACCCCTTCGTCCCAGCGAGAAGGGGGGTCCCAATTAATGGCGCTGTATTCAAGATAAGCGTGGGGCAAATTAATATTGAGTGTGGAAGTTGCCAGATCACCACTGACTTCCGCTCCGGTCAGCTCCTGAATATCCAGGCACTCACCCTGTTTCCACCAGTTGAGTTTTTTAATGCTTGAAGATTTCAAACCTAATTGCTCAACTATGTTTTGCGATAAGCAAGCCTGGCTCCCTTTAGGATCATCGTCGGGTGGGTAAAACGCGACGGACTGTTCTGTTATAGGTTGGTTGTTAATCTGTACGGTCATTGAATACGTGCCCGGCAGAATGAACCCGCTGCGTGCAAATTGGGACAAGTCAATGTTGGAACGATCACTGAGATCAAGAACGTCAGTATTAAATTCGATATCCCCAGCGCCCAGTGCAGTCCCTGTCATGGTTATCAAGCCGCCAAATACTAAACTTGGGCGTAATGTATTTTTTATCTTCGATGCATTCAGCATAAAAGCAACCCATCAATGTTCAAAAGTATTCCAACCTGAATCGCACCGCGGCACTGTGCGCACCGGGCAATAACTGCAACCCATTGCCGACCAGGCGAAGCGTGTAGTTCAGTGTCATGTCACCCTCATTCAAGGGGTGTGGGGCCATGCGCTCGCCCGGGACACTTTCCTGGCCTGTGGAATCCCAAATATGAAACGCCACGCCTTGGGACAAACCTGTGGCAGCGAAGGAACGACCGCCCCGGTCGGGGGTGCCATCAAACGTCACCCGCAGATGTTCCCAGTCGGGCAGCGTTGCGCCCGGGCGATTCGGGTCGGGGCGTGTCAATGAACAATTGACCAGGCGCAGTTGAAAGGGGTGTGGCGCGCCCAGCGTATTTCGCAACAGCCGGCCGATGGGTTCGGGAGGCATTTCGATTGTCTGATCGACGCTGGACAGCTCCAGCCCGCAGGCGGAATCAATGATCTCTCCGCCCAACGTCACAATCCCGTCGCCTTGACCCTGGGCAAGTACGTGACCGATGGACATCATCAGTGAGCTGGTAATAGCGAGGTTTTTGAATGTTTTCACCGTTATCTCCCGCCAGTTCCCCCCGCCACTGTGGTGGCGGGGGGGATACTCACTGATAAGCCAGGGTGAAATTGGTGACTGCGGTGAAATCCCCGGGGACGACGTCGCCCGTGGCCGCACCCTGCACATAGGCACCGAACTCCAAGGTGTTTTCACCGGCGACAATGGCCTGCGGGCGAGTCGGTGTACCCAGGTCGATAGGCGCGCCACCATGGGTCATCATGATGCCAATGTTGCCTGCGCCCCCGACGGTGCCGATCGCACCAGGAACCACGGTCGATGGGGCTGCCGTGAAGGTGGTCGTTACCGTGTTGTCGGTAAGGCCAGTCAGGTCGCAACCTTCAAGTTCAATGCGTACAGGCCGGGCGCTGGATTTGCCTCCGGCTTGCAGTTGATGCTTTGCGATGGCCCCCAAGTTAACTGATTGATCTACGGATTCAGGCTTGATAGAACAGGCGCCAGAGTGAACCGAGCCGTAAAACGTAACGGTTCCATCCGCTGCTTGAACGGCAGGCATCGATCCCATCAACAGCCCGAGAGACAACAGCGCAGTTTTCATTTCAGTTTTCATTTGCAAAGACCCATCTATAAGTGAAAGTCATCAGTCAATCCCGTCACAGTTGCGTGCAGGACTTTCCAGGCATACTGCAAGGGTCGATACCCTTGCGACGCTGGTGTTAATGCTTCGGGCCAGTCCTCGACTTGAACGTGGGAATGGTTGAGTTTTCCAACTAGTTGTATTGCCTGATCGGAATTTTTCCGAAGCCAGGCAATTGTCTGGGCTGCACTTTAAAAAGTAAGTCGCCGGATTCTCTTAGTTGCGTAGCCTGGATGTATCGGAATGTGTAGGTGGATTATGGCAGTTTGCCAAAACTCGAGGTTTGACTGTAGGATATTAACTACGCGGCGATTGTGGGGTGCGGTTTATATGTTTTGTTAGTTGTAAGAATGGGATGACAGTTTTGTGAATGCAATAGTGGCTTATGCATTCATACCAACTAACGTGCGGTGCTGGGGGGGGAGGTTGAACGCAGCGATAAACGAATGCGCACAAAAAAGCCCCGATCAACGGGGCTTTCTATGCGCGACCTTTAAGCTTACTTACCCTTGGGCCGTTTGCTCGACGCGTGGCCTGCTTCATCCACGAACACTTCAGCGACCGCAATCGCCTGGCTTTCGGTCGCGAAAGCACCGGCAACGCTGTCGCCGTGGAAGTTGATCAGGTGCCAGCCGTCTGCTCGCTTCGTGATCAAGTAGCCGTTTACGCCTTTTGGTTCGGACATCTATCAATCTCGTGGTCTGGTTCAAGCGGGCCATGATAGCGCCAAATGCCATGGGAAAGCGTAAGTTGTTGCAGGTCAGTGCTGCGCACCCAAAAGCATGCTAAAACGGTTGCAGCCCTTTAGATACAGGGGTAAAGGATGATTTTGCCGTGGTGCAAGTGAAGCTCTTCGTAGGATCTGCGGAACTTACGCCGACATTTTTTCTCTATGATGACATCGCAACGCCAGCAGGACCCATTGTAAGGTGACTGCGGCCTGATTAGACTGCGCCGAATTCCGTACGCACAGCCCTTTAGTAAGGACTTATATGATCAAGAAATGCTTGTTCCCAGCAGCCGGTTACGGCACTCGCTTCTTGCCAGCGACCAAAGCCATGCCCAAAGAGATGCTGCCGGTGGTGAACAAGCCACTGATTCAGTACGGCGTCGAAGAGGCACTGGATGCCGGCCTGAACGAAATCTCCATCGTGACCGGCCGTGGTAAGCGCGCGCTGGAAGACCACTTCGACATCAGCTACGAGCTGGAAAACCAGATCAAGGGCACCGACAAGGAAAAATACCTGGTCGGCATCCGTCGTCTGCTGGACGAGTGTTCGTTCTCCTACACCCGCCAGACCCAGATGAAAGGCCTGGGCCACGCAATCCTGACTGGCCGTCCGCTGATCGGTGACGAACCATTCGCCGTGGTATTGGCGGATGACCTGTGCGTCAACCTGGACGGTAAAGGCGTGCTGGAGCAGATGGTTGATCTGTACAAGAAGTACCGCTGCACCATCGTTGCGGTCCAGGAAGTAGACCCTTCGGAAACCAATAAATACGGTGTGATCGCGGGCGACGAAATCGGCGATGGCCTGATCCGCGTACGTGACATGGTTGAGAAACCAGCCCCGGAAGATGCCCCGTCGAACCTGGCGATCATTGGTCGCTACATCCTGACCCCGGACATCTTCAAGCTGATCGAAGAAACCGAGCCAGGCAAGGGTGGTGAAATCCAGATCACCGACGCCCTGTTGAAGCAAGCCAAAGACGGTTGCGTGATTGCCTACAAGTTCAAAGGCAAGCGTTTCGACTGCGGTGGCGCTGAAGGCTACATCGAAGCGACCAACTTCTGCTTCGAGCATTTCTACAAGACCGGCAAGGCCTACTGAGTTCAGTCAGCCCCGCCAAGTAAAAAGCCACCTTCGGGTGGCTTTTTCGTTTTTCAGCCCCACGTAAGTCGGTATGCTGATGTCCTGCCGAGGAGAGTGAAATGGCCTACGATTTTGACCTGTATGTAATTGGCGCCGGTTCCGGCGGTGTTCGTGCTGCACGCTTTGCTGCGGGCTTTGGTGCCAAGGTGGCGGTAGCCGAAAGCCGCTATCTGGGCGGCACGTGTGTAAACGTCGGTTGCGTACCGAAAAAACTGTTGGTGTACGGCGCACATTTCGCCGAAGACTTCGAGCAGGCCAGCGGGTTTGGCTGGTCGCTGGGGGAGGCAAACTTTGATTGGGCGACCCTGATCGCCAACAAGGATCGCGAAATCAACCGCCTCAATGGCATCTACCGCAACCTGCTGGTCAATAGCGGCGTGACCTTGCATGAAGGCCATGCGCGCCTGGTCGACCCGCACCAGGTGGAAATCAATGGCGAGCGTTTCACCGCCAGGCACATCTTGATTGCCACTGGTGGCTGGCCACAGATCCCGGAGATCCCGGGGCGCGAGCACGCCATCGGCTCCAACGAAGCGTTCTTCCTGAAAGAGCTGCCAAAGCGCGTGTTGGTGGTGGGTGGCGGCTACATCGCCGTCGAGTTCGCCGGCATTTTCCACGGGCTGGGCGCGCAGACCTCGCTGCTGTATCGCGGCGATCTGTTCCTGCGTGGCTTTGATGGCTCGGTGCGCACGCACCTGAAGGAAGAGTTGACCAAGCGTGGCCTGGACCTGCAATTCAACGCAGACATCGAGCGCATCGACAAACAAGCGGACGGCAGCCTCAAGGCCACCCTCAAGGACGGTCGTGTACTGGAAGCCGATTGCGTGTTCTATGCCACCGGCCGCCGCCCGATGCTGGATAACCTGGGGCTGGAAAACACTGGCGTCAAATTGGACAAGCGCGGCTTCGTTGAAGTGGATGACCTGTACCAGACCGCCGAGTCGTCGATCCTGGCCATCGGTGATGTGATCGGTCGCGTACAGTTGACGCCGGTTGCCCTGGCCGAAGGCATGGCCGTGGCGCGTCGCCTGTTCAAGCCTGAGCAGTACCGCCCGGTGGATTACGCCATGATCCCGACGGCGGTGTTCAGCTTGCCGAACATCGGCACGGTGGGCTTGACCGAAGAAGAGGCGAAGAAGAACGGCCATAACGTGCAGGTCTTCGAAAGTCGCTTCCGGCCAATGAAGCTGACCCTGACCGACTGCCAGGAAAAAACCTTGATGAAGCTGGTGGTAGACGCTGACACCGACAAGGTGCTGGGTTGCCACATGGTCGGCCCCGACGCCGGCGAGATAGTGCAGGGCCTGGCGATCGCGCTCAAGGCGGGCGCGACCAAGCGGCATTTCGATGAAACCATCGGCGTGCACCCGACGGCGGCGGAAGAGTTCGTCACTATGCGCACGCCTGTGGCCGGCTGATCAGGCTGGCGGTGTCTGCTCTGGCACCGTTGCAACGACGGCCGCCAGACGCAGCGCCTCGATACTGGCCTGGGCCTTGATCAGGTCCAGTTCCAGCGTTTTATTGGCCTGCTGGTGAGTTGCCAGCGCCTCTTGGCGCGACTGACTTTCCAGCACGGCAACGCGTAAGCGCTCCTGGAGCAGGGTGCGTTCGCTGTCGATCTGGCTGACCTGTTCGCTCAATTTGAGCTGCTGGGCCTGGTCTTTTCGGGTTTGCTCTTGCAGCGCAGCCAATTCTTTCGCGGTGACCCGGTGCTCGATCAGCAGTCGCTCGTTGTCGCGGTGCAACTGTGTGATTTCGTCCTGGCGCACCAACGCGCTCTGCTGGGTCTGGCGCAGTTCTGCCTGGACCTGCTGCAACTGCCCCTCATGGCGGCGCTGCTCCTGCTCACGTTGATCCTTGATGGCGTTGCGGTAGTGCTCGAGCGCGTCCCGGGCGTGCAGGTGCTTTTCTTCCAGTGAGCGAATCTGCTCGTCCTTGTCGTTGATCCGCAACTCATAGTCGCTGCAGGCCTGGCTCAGCCCGGCATTGCGAGTCTGTTCGGTTTGCAGGCTGGTGCTGGTGGTTTGCAGGGCGGCGCTTTCTTCGGCCAGGGCGGCGGCTTGAATATCAAATTGCTGCTTGAGCTGGCCGTGGGCTGCTTCCAGCGTTTCCAGCTGGGCGAGCAGGGCGGCTTTGTGTTGCTCGAATTGTGCGAGGGCCAGGTCGATAGGCTCCTGGGCCTTTTCTTTCAGGCGTTGGGCCAGCCGCGCCACCAGTTCGCCAAGCTCGTCGTCGATGGGCGCCTCGGTGATGGTCAGGCGGGTTTCGCTCTCGTCCAGTTCCTTCAGGTACCGATGAATCGTGGTTTTCGAGCCCGTGTTACCCATCTCGATGCGTACCGCGTCGATGCTGGGGTTCTCGCCACGGGCCAGGATGGCCAGGCGTGCCGTTTGAACTACTGCTTTGTTTATGCCGCCGCGCGCCATGGGGTCTCCGTCGATTTGATATTGTGGTACGTGGTATGTATTTACGTACTATATCATCAATAAAAATCTATTAAAAATCATGATTTAACAGATGGGATATTGGCGTATTATCCCGTGTCAGGCGTGCTTTTGCGCGCGCAGTGCCCAATGGCAGTACGAATAGGCCCTTCATGAGCGATCTGGATCGTTACCTAAGCGCGGCCACCCGCGACAACACCCGCCGCAGCTATCGCGCCGCCATCGAACATTTCGAAGTGAGCTGGGGCGGGTTCCTGCCGGCCACCAGCGACAGCGTGGCGCGTTACCTGGTGGCGCATGCTGGGGTGTTGGCGGTCAACACCTTGAAGTTGCGGCTGTCAGCACTGGCGCAGTGGCACACCAGCCAGGGTTTCCCGGACCCGACCAAGGCCCCGGTGGTGCGCAAGGTGCTCAAGGGGATTCGCGCGGTGCACCCGGCGCGGGAAAAACAGGCCGAGCCTTTGCAGCTCAGGCATCTGGAGCAGGTGGTTGCATCTTTAGAGGCTGAAGCGAAGGTGGCGAGTGATGCCCAGGACATGCCTGGCTTGCTTCGCGCCAAGCGCGACATGGCGCTGATTTTGCTGGGGTTCTGGCGCGGCTTTCGCAGCGACGAGCTCTGTCGCCTGGAAATCCAACACGTTCAAGCAGTGCCGGGAGCTGGCATCAGCCTGTACCTGCCGCGCAGCAAGAGCGACCGTGAGAACCTTGGCAAGACTTATCAAACGCCGGCCCTGTTGCGGCTTTGCCCGGTGCAGGCCTACAGCGAGTGGCTCAGCGCCTCGGCACTGGTGCGCGGCCCGGTGTTCCGGGCGATTGATCGCTGGGGCAACCTGGGCGAGGAGGGGTTGCATCCCAACAGTGTCATCCCACTGTTACGCCAGGCCCTGGAGCGAGCGGGTATTGCTGCGGATCAATACACCAGCCACTCACTGCGTCGGGGCTTCGCCACCTGGGCCCATCGCAGCGGCTGGGATCTGAAGTCGCTGATGAGTTACGTCGGCTGGAACGACATGAAATCCGCCATGCGCTATGTTGAAGCGACGCCCTTTCTTGGCATGACGCTGGCTACCCAGCCGTTGATTTGAGATTTCTTCTATTAATACAGTTACCTGATAGGGAAAACCAATCGTCAGCATCAGGTTTGCCAATGAGCCATCGGTCGAGAGAGTGGGTAGGATTCACTTCATCAACTTCTTAACCCCTGACGGAGAGTCAACGATGCCTATCATCAACAGCCAAGTAAAACCGTTCAAAGCGACTGCATACAAAAACGGCAACTTCGTAGATGTGTCCGACGCTGACCTGAAAGGCAAGTGGTCCGTTGTGTTCTTCTACCCAGCCGACTTCACCTTCGTTTGCCCAACCGAGCTGGAAGACCTGGCTGACAACTACGCCGAATTCCAGAAACTGGGCGTCGAAATCTACAGCGTTTCCACCGACACCCACTTCGCTCACGCTGCCTGGCACAACACTTCGCCAGCCATCGGCAAAATCCAGTACACCATGATCGGCGACCCAACCCTGACCATCTCTCGCAACTTCGACGTGCTGATCGAAGAAGCTGGCCTGGCAGACCGCGGTACTTTCGTGATCAACCCAGAAGGTCAGATCAAGATCGTTGAGCTGAACGACGGTGGTGTTGGCCGTGACGCTTCCGAACTGCTGCGCAAAATCAAAGCGGCCCAGTACGTCGCTGCCCACCCAGGCGAAGTGTGCCCAGCCAAGTGGAAAGAAGGCGAGGCCACTCTGGCTCCGTCCCTGGACCTGGTCGGCAAGATCTAAGTCTGTGAAGTCGCAAGGGCGGTACGCCGCACTTAAGTAAGCTGCATCCGCCCCCAAAACGCCCGGGCGAGATTCGCTCGGGCGTTTTTTTGTCTGCAATAAACCGAATTAATAGGAAATCGCCCGTATGTTGGACGCCAATCTTAAAGCTCAGTTGAAGTCATACCTGGAACGGGTCACCCAGCCGATCGAGATCGTCGCCTCCCTTGATGACGGCGCGAAATCCCAGGAAATGCTTGCCCTTTTGCAGGACGTTGTCAGCCTCACCACGCTGATTACCCTGAAAACCGATGGCAATGATGCGCGCAAGCCGTCGTTCTCCATCAACCGCCCGGGTGCCGAGATCAGCCTGCGTTTTGCCGGCATCCCTATGGGCCATGAATTCACTTCGTTGGTGCTGGCCCTGCTGCAAGTCGGTGGCCACCCGTCGAAGGCCAGTGTTGAAGTGATTGAACAGATCCGTGCCCTCAAGGGTGAGTTCAACTTCGAGACTTACTTCTCGCTGTCCTGCCAGAACTGCCCGGACGTGGTCCAGGCGCTGAACCTGATGGCCGTGCTCAACCCGAACATCCGCCACGTCGCCATCGACGGTGCGCTGTTCCAGGCTGAAGTCGACGAACGCCAGATCATGGCGGTACCGAGCGTGTACCTCAATGGCGTGAACTTCGGCCAGGGCCGCATGGGCCTGGAAGAAATCCTCGCCAAACTGGACACCAGCGGTATCGAAAAAGCTGCCGAGAAAATCAGCGCCAAAGACGCCTTTGATGTACTCGTCGTCGGCGGTGGCCCAGCCGGTTCTTCCGCAGCCATCTACGCTGCCCGTAAAGGCATCCGTACCGGCGTCGCCGCTGAGCGCTTTGGCGGTCAGGTGCTGGACACCATGTCCATCGAGAACTTCATCTCGGTACAGGAAACCGAAGGCCCTAAATTGGCCAGCGCCCTGGAAGCCCACGTGCGTCAGTACGACGTGGACATCATGAATCTGCAGCGTGCCAGCGCCTTGATGCCGGCGAAAAATGCAGGTGACTTGCACGAAATCCGTTTTGAAAGCGGTGCGACCCTCAAGTCCAAGACCGTAATCCTGGCCACCGGTGCCCGCTGGCGTGAAATGGGTGTGCCGGGCGAGCAAGAATACAAAGCCAAAGGCGTGTGTTTCTGCCCGCACTGCGATGGCCCATTGTTCAAAGGTAAGCGCGTGGCGGTGATCGGCGGCGGTAACTCCGGCGTTGAAGCCGCCATCGACCTGGCCGGTATCGTCAGCCACGTGACCTTGCTGGAATTCGACAGCAAGCTGCGCGCCGATGCGGTGCTGCAGCGCAAGCTGTACAGCCTGCCGAACGTGGACGTGATCACCAGCGCCCTGACCAGTGAAGTCAAAGGTGACGGTCAAAAAGTCACGGGCTTGGCCTACAAGGATCGCGACAGCGGTGAGTTCAAGACCATCGACCTGGAAGGGATCTTTGTGCAGATCGGCCTGTTGCCCAACACCGACTGGCTCAAAGGCACCGTGGAACTGACGCCTCGTGGCGAGATCATCGTGGACGCACGCGGCGAGACTTCACTGCCTGGCGTATTCGCTGCCGGTGACGTGACGACCGTGCCGTACAAGCAGATCGTGATTGCAGTAGGCGAGGGCGCGAAGGCTTCCCTCAGTGCCTTCGATCACCTGATCCGCACGTCTGCCCCGGCCTGATTCAGCCACAAACAAAAAAGCCCCGTGAGCAATCACGGGGCTTTTTGCTGTCCGTAGGAGCCGGCTTGGGGGGGGGGGGGGGGGGGGGGGGGGGGGGG
>NZ_JBWKPU010000003.1:118971-135979 GCF_059418405.1 Pseudomonas sp. GW821-FHT09A09 | reverse complement strand
GTTTTGCTGGTGGTGGCATTTTTGACTTCGCCATCGCCGGCAAGCCGGTTCCTACAGATTACAGCGGCGCAGGCTGAATGATCTCAACCCAGTACGCATCCGGGTCCTTGATGAACGCCAGGCTTTTCATGCGGCCATCGCTCAGGCGCTTCTGGAAGTCGCAACCCAGGGCTTCGAAACGCTCGCACGCAGCGACGATATCCGGCACCGAAATGCAGATATGGCCAAAGCCGCGTGGATCGGTATTGCCGTTGTGGTAGGCGAAATCGGCGTCGTTTTCGGTGCCGTGGTTGTGAGTCAGTTCCAGGATGCCTGGAATCGACTTCATCCACTGCGTGCGCTCGGCGGCGTCGGCTGGGATCTGGGATTTGTCCACCAGGGCCAGGAAGTACAGGCTGAATTCGGCTTCCGGGAAGTCGCGCTTTTCCACCAGGGAGAAGCCCAGGACGCGGGTATAGAAGTCCAGGGATTTGGTGATGTCCTTGACCCGCAACATGGTGTGGTTGAACACGAAGTTCGCTGTGGCGGTGTCAGGTTGGGCAGTGACGCCCGGGAAAGTGTTCAGTTCGTGCAGGCTCATGGGCCCTCCAGAAAAAAATGGGGCAAACGCGGCTCCAGTGACAGGAGCGTTCCCTTGGCTTGCGGCTGGCATCCGTGCAGCGTGGTCATGATACGCAACGCCCGCCTAAGGCGCCAAATGAAAAAGGTCACACGGCGCTTGCGGCCAGTTGCGCTCGGGGCTCAAACTTTGAAGCTTGAACCTCTGGTGTTTTTGGCAATGATTGAGTTCCGTAAATCTCTGTTGAGTTCCTTGTGCCTGCTGTTGGGCAGTCCGTTTGTACTGGCGGCCGACCCGGAAATCCATTGGCCCAGTGGTTGGCAAGTGGAAGAAGTGGTGCCGGATGATCAAGCACCCGCCACGCCCGCAACCGTGTCGCGTCAACGCGCAATCAAAAACGATGAAAACGGCACCACGTTGATGGTCATGGAGTTGACAGGAACCCCCATCGAGGCCGGACATAAAGTTAATCTTCAAGGTGTGCTGCTGGAAATGCGCAAATCCATCCAGAAGGACTTTGCCCAAGGCGGTTATCAAAGCGTGTGCAGCAAGATGCACCCTTCGACATTGAGCCATCTTGATGCGCTGGAAACCACTTGTGTGATTACCGAGAACGGTCGGCATGTGCTGTCGCAAACACTAGTGGGCGCCGTGGATGCCGATAAAGCTTATGTGTTTTCGTACGCCGGCCAGGCACAAGCCTATGAGGCAAGCAAAGATGAAGTCAGTGCGGTGCGCGAAAGCCTGAAACTTTAAGCCGGCGCTCGTCGATTGTGAAAGAGATGAACTGTTAGTTAAGTTCGATTCCGAACATGAGTAGACTCCGCACCGAAAAATAAAAAGCCCCGCATCTGCGGGGCTCTTTATTAGTGCGTTGCGATCAGCCGCGAAGCCAAGAGTCTACAGTGGCGGCGCCATACTGTTCTTTCCAGGCCTTCAGGCCGCGGTGGTTGCCGCCTTTGGTCTCGATCAACTCGCCGGTGTGCGGGTTGTGGTAAACCTTGACCACGCGTGCGCGGCGCTGTTTAGGCGCGGCGGCAACAGCAGAAGCCTTGCCCGGGTTAGGGTCAAGAATGGAAATGATGTCACGCAAGCCTTTGCCGTAGGTCTTCATCAGCGCTTGAAGCTTTTCTTCGAATTCGATTTCTTTCTTCAGGCCGGCGTCGTTCTTCAGGGATTCCAGCTGGGCAAGCTGCTCTTGAAGGGCTTTTTCTGCTGCGCGAAATTCGGCGAGTCTGGACAAAATCTGTACTCCAATAGTGTATTTGGCTGATATCAACTGCAGACAACGCTATAAGCCAAGAGCGTTAAAGTGACTCAAAGAAAGAAACCTTTCTGCGAGTTCTGCACAGGCACGAAAAATTGTAGTAGTTAATTCACCACGAGTAAATCATGACTTTTGTCGAAATAACACGCTTTCATCAAAGGTGCTAGATGGCTATTCAATGGCTGCTCAGTGATTTAATGAACTCATCACACGGAAGAGGCCGTCCGAACAGATAACCCTGCAGGAAATCCACACCTTGAGCCGCCAAATATTCGCATTGCTCGGTTGTTTCCACGCCCTCGGCAACGATCCCCAGGTCGAGTTTGCCGGACAGTTCAATGATGCTGTCCAGAATATGCCGGGAGAGCGCATCGGCACCGATCATTGCGACAAAGCTTTGGTCGATCTTCAAGTAGTCCACATTGAAGTTACGCAAGTAACCCAGGCTTGAGTGGCCGGTGCCGAAGTCATCGATAGCGATCATCACGCCCAGTTCATGCAAAGCATCGAATAGCTGGCGTGTGATGTCGGTAGGCTCGATCAACTCGCGCTCGGTCAACTCGAGCACCAGCGTGACCTGGCCTGGTGTAAAGGCCGCAAGGAACTCGCGACAGTCGTCTACCAGCGCGAGGTCCTGACAGTGCCGCGCGGTGATGTTCACGCCCACGTGAAAACCGGGCGAGAAACGCTCGGCGTGGGGGGCCAATTGAGCGGCGGTCTGACGCAGGAGCGACCGGGTCATGGGCACGATCAAGCCGGAATGCTCAGCCAACGGAATAAACAGGTCGGGGCGCACCAGGCCTTCCTTCGGGTGTTGCCAGCGCATCAACACTTCGCAACCGGCCCATTGGCGAGTGTCGCCACGTACCACCGGCTGGAAGTAAGGGATGAACTCGTTGGCCCCCAAAGCCCGCTGCAACTCGTGGGTCGGTGCCGATGAGCGTTTTTGCAGCCAGTGCGCAAGCACGCCAGCCAATACACCAAAGAACACCAGCAGGCTGAACAGCGCGGGGTAGCGGGCTTCCATATAACGCCACACCTCGCCGGCCGGCATACCGGCGTCCACACTGTAGTGATAACGCGACGACACAAGATGATGATGGGCCACCGGAAACTCCGGTACCTGGCTGTCATGCACCTTGCCATCGGCGTCCAGCCAGTTGGGGCCCACTTGCAGGACCAGGTGCGCGTAGCGGCTGATCAGGCGCAGGGCGTTGGTCAGGTGGTAACCGTCGATCGACGCAAATGCGGCTTTATCGCCATCCACCAACCGATACACCAGCAGCGCGGTATCGGGCGTGACCGGGTTGCCATTCATCAACCACAGCGTGCCATCAACGTAATCGTCCGGATTGACCGCCGACTCGTAGTTGCCGCCAAACAGCGAGGTGCAATAGATGTTTTTCTTCCACGACAGGGTCGTGGCTCGCACGAAGGGGCGGCGGGTCACCTGTTCGCGCAGCGCCAATTGCGCACCGCTGTCACACGGCTGGCCGGCCAATGGCAACAAGGCCTGGGCGGCGAGATAGGTATTGTCCAGCATCAGGTCGAATTGGCGTACAGCCTCGCGCGCGGTCTGGGCGGTGCTCAATTGCAAGGTGCGCTCGGCTTGCCAGTGCAGGATCACCACGCCCAAGGCGATGGGTAACAGGCCGCTGAGCAGGGTGATCAAGTAGCGCGTGGCGCGTTTTCGCGGGCCTGTGACGGTGAGGGGCATGGACGATGCGGCCTGTGGCTGGGATAGGACGATGATAGATGGCCCGGGCTGATTAAGCTCGCCTTAGCTAAATCACCGACGAATAGTCCAGGCTTTGTGCCGCCCGGATAAATGCCAGCGCAGCGGGCGAGGATTGCCGTCGGTCCAGCACCGCCAGCCCGATACTGCGCGCAACGGCCGGCACCAGCGGGCGCTGCACGTAACGCGGGTCTGGAGTGAGTGGCAGCGACGCTTGCGCCACCACTGTCACCGCTTCGCCACGGCTGACCACGTCCAGCGTGCTCAGCAACTGCGCGCAGCGGTAGCGCACATTCGGCGTGAGGCGGGCCGTGTTGAACAGGCGCGACACCAATTCCGAGGAGCCGGCCTCGGTCAAAATGAACGGATCGGCGCACAAATCCTTCAAGGCCAGGGCAGGGCGCTTGGCCAAGGCGTGGTTGGCCGGTAGCAGAGCGACCATTTCGTCCGTGAACAGGTGGAAGGTGTCATAGCGCTCCTGCTCCAGCACCACAAAACCAATGTCGATCCGCCGCTCATCCAACCACTGTACAACCTGCCGGTCAGGGCCTTCATCGATGTGCACCTCGATGCCCGGATAATCCTGATGAAACCGCGCCAGGATGCGCGGCAACAAACGAATGGACGATGTCGGGCCGAACGAGCCGATGCGCAGCGTGCCGCGCTTGAGGCCCCGGGCATCGGCGGCTTCCTGCTGTAAGGTGTCCGCCAGGCCCAGCATGGCCCGCGCGCGCAACAGCAACTGCGCGCCGATATCCGTGAGTTCGACCTGGGATTGGTGACGCCGGAACAGGTCCACACCCAGCTCCTGCTCAAGCCCCTTGATGGCATGGGACACCGCCGATTGGCTGATACCCAGGCGATGGGCTGCGCTGGTGAAGCCTTGCAGCTCGGCCACGAGAGAGAAGATTTCAAGCTGGGTCAGGGTCATGAGCAAAGACTCATTTTACGATGATCTGTGATTACAAGAAGAATACGCCAATCCCTTCGTAACCGAGCATTGCCTTGATGAGTGATTCTTCCGACCACGTTACCTATCTAAAGCTAGCCGCCGTCACTATGGTCTGGGGCGGCACCTTTGTGGCGGGTCGCTTCCTGGCGGGTGCGATTGACCCACTGCTGGCCTCCAGCCTGCGTTTCCTCCTGGCCAGCGTGGCACTCCTGCTGTTCATGGCTTGCGCGCGCATTCCCCTCGTGCGCCCCAACCCTGGGCAACTTCTGCGGCTGGCGCTGCTCGGGTTCTTCGGCATCTTTTTCTACAACCTGTGTTTTTTCTATGGCCTGCAGTACATCAACGCGTCCCGGGCATCGTTGATCGTGGCGTTGAACCCCGCCGTGATTGGCTTGGCGTCCTGGCTCCTGTTCAAGGAGCGGCTGGGTGCGAACAAGGTCGCGGGTATCGCGCTGTGCCTGGGCGGAGCCGCAACGGTCATCGTCAGCCGAAACCCGCAGCTGCTGCTGGGCGCAGCCCAGGCCTGGCGCGGGGATCTGCTGATTTTCGGCTGTGTGGTGGGGTGGGGCGTCTACTCGTTGTGTTCCCGGGAACTCAACAAGGCTTTAGGCCCGTTGCAAACCGTCACCTGGTCAGTGTTGCTGGGAACCCTGATGCTGACGCTCGCCAGCCTGATCATGGGCCGGTTCACGTTTGCGGCGTTCAATGCGATCCATACGCCCCAACTGCTGAGCCTGCTTTATTTGGGCGTACTGGGATCCGCCGTGGCCTATATCGGCTACTACGACGGCATCCGGCGTATCGGCGCAACGCGCTCCGGCGTGTTTATTGCGCTCAACCCGCTGACGGCCGTGATCTGTGGCGCGTTGTTGTTGGACGAACACCTCACCCAGGCGATGCTGGTGGGTGGTGCGTTGATTCTGCTGGGCATCTACCTGTGCAATAAACCCCTTGCACGGGCCAGGGCAATGGGGATTTGATAAGAGTACGGACAAACACTGTTACGCTGTGTAGAATCGATTTACGCATACAAGAATATGGACTTGCGCTCACGCAAGCCTAGGCCGTCAGAGACTGATGACACCATGAAGCTACTCGGCTCCCCCCTCATCTTCGGTGACTTCCTCGCCCGCAGCGTGCGAGGCCTTTCCTGTGCGCCACCCTGCAACCTCATCCTTGCTCGCAAATAACACTGTTTATTACAAGAATGATGAGGTGCCACCATGGCAGACCAATACGAAAACCCAATGGGCCTGATGGGCTTTGAATTCATCGAGTTCGCCTCGCCAACGCCAGGCACCCTGGAGCCGATTTTTGAGATCATGGGCTTCACCAAAGTTGCGACCCACCGTTCCAAGAACGTGCACCTGTATCGCCAGGGCGAGATCAACCTGATCCTCAACAACGAACCCGACAGCCTCGCCTCCTACTTTGCGGCGGAACATGGCCCGTCGGTGTGTGGCATGGCGTTCCGCGTCAAGGACTCGCAAAAGGCTTACAACCGCGCGCTTGAACTGGGCGCCCAGCCCATTCATATCGAAACCGGCCCGATGGAACTCAACCTGCCGGCGATCAAAGGCATTGGCGGTGCGCCGCTGTACCTGATCGACCGTTTTGGCGAAGGCAGCTCGATCTACGACATCGACTTCGTCTACCTCGAAGGCGTGGAGCGCAACCCGGTCGGCGCGGGCCTTAAAGTCATCGACCACCTGACCCACAACGTCTATCGCGGGCGCATGGTCTACTGGGCCAACTTCTACGAAAAACTGTTCAACTTCCGTGAAGCGCGCTACTTCGACATCAAGGGCGAATACACCGGCCTGACCTCCAAGGCCATGAGCGCTCCGGACGGCATGATCCGCATCCCGCTGAACGAAGAGTCGTCCAAGGGCGCCGGCCAGATCGAAGAGTTCCTGATGCAGTTCAATGGCGAGGGCATCCAGCACGTGGCATTCCTCACCGAAGACCTGGTCAAGACCTGGGACGCGCTGAAGAAGATCGGCATGCGTTTCATGACCGCGCCACCGGACACCTACTACGAAATGCTCGAAGGCCGCCTGCCGAACCACGGCGAGCCGGTCGACCAGTTGCAGGCACGTGGCATCTTGCTGGACGGCTCGTCCATCGAGGGTGACAAGCGCCTGCTGCTGCAGATCTTCTCGGAAACCCTGATGGGGCCGGTGTTCTTCGAGTTCATCCAGCGCAAAGGCGACGATGGCTTCGGCGAGGGTAACTTCAAGGCGCTGTTCGAGTCGATCGAGCGTGACCAGGTGCGTCGTGGTGTGTTGACCACCGACTGAGTCAGTTTTTGTTTCACATCAGCCCGGTCGAGCCCAAGCTCGACCGGGCTTTTTTATGCCTGCTCTCCACGTCGGAAACCTCTTAAAACATTTGCCTCCTTCGGCGTTGGAACGCCTCTTTGACGGTCGGCCACCCAGTACTACAACGCAAATAACAGTGTCATGCGTTGTTTCAGACGACTCCGTCAAATATTAGGGAAAGCATTAGCATGAAAAAATACACACTGGTTGCAGCACTATTGGCCATTTCCGGATTCTGCGCCGGTTCGGTGTTCGCAGCTGATGGCACCATCACGATCACCGGCGCGATCACCGGGACCACCTGCACCATCAGTGGCGGTACCGGCGCGGCGCCGGGGTCGGGGGCCAACTTTCCGGTAGTCCTTCCAACGGTACAGTCCTCCGCCCTCGCGTCGAATGGCGCCACCGCCGGGAGCAAGGCCTACGCTATCTACGTCGGCGGCAATGCCACCTGCCCGAATGGCACCAAGGTCGCCGTCTTGTACGAAGCCACCAGCCCAGCGATCAACCCGGCCACTGGCAACCTGAAAAACATGGCCAGCGCTACACCGGCGACCAACGTTGAAGTGCAAATCGTCGATGCGGCTGTCAATAAACCGATCGACTTGCGCGCCAGCCAGGACTCCACGCCGGCTACCGTCACTGGCGGCATCGCGACCTTGCCGTTCCAGGCACGCTACATCGCCACAGGTGGCGCTGCCGGTAGAGGCCTGGTCAGCACCAACGTGCAGTACAGCGTGACGTTCCCTTGATCCATCCCCGTTGATACCACAGCCATTTGTCGTTTGAAGCCTGCGCCCGGCCGTGTCTGGGCGCAGGCAGCTATCGGATCAAGGAACGCGTCATGCTTCATCCATCAAGCACGTTGAAACGCTACATGATGCTGACAGCCCTCTGCGTGGCTGCGATATCCGTGTCACCGCCGGTCGTGGCCGGCGTGATCATTGAGGGGACGCGCCAGATCTATCCGCAACAACGCCGTGAAATCACCGTTCGGCTCACCAACGACGATAAGAAAAGACCTCGCCTGGTACAGGCATGGCTGGATGACGGTTCGCCAGGTCAGCAGCCGGAATCCAGCGACGTGCCTTTCACCTTGTCGCCTCCGGTTTTTCGCCTGGACTCGGGCAAAAGCCAGGCCATGCGTTTGTCGTACACCCAGCAACCGCTTGCGCAGGATCGAGAGTCGCTGTTCTGGCTGAATGTGCTGGAGGTCCCGCCCAAGACCGATGAGTTCGATGTAGCCCGTGAGGACAGCGACCTCAACCAGTTGAATTTCGCATTTCGTATTCGCACAAAGGTTTTTTTCCGCCCGGCAGGACTGGCCGGCACACCCGAAGAGGCACCCTCCCAGTTGCGTTGGGCCGTTGTTCAGAGTGCTCGAGGGTCGATGCTGAGGGTACACAACCCATCCGCTTACCACGTCACGTTCAACGATGTTGCGCTGGTAATGGGCACCGACAAGGGCGCCCGCAGGGTAGAAGTCGAACCCGGCATGGTCGCGCCTGGCCAGTCGATGGCATTGCCCGTGCGCCAGGCGGTGGCGGTGGTGCCTGTCGATGCCCAGGTGGCGTTTACCTACATCAACGATTTCGGTGCTTTCTCGCCCCTGCAGCAGGTTGCCTTGCGGCGATGACCACTCCCATCCGAGCTTACTGAAGTCATGACCATGCCAAATCACGTCCAGCTTTGGGTGCGCGTCAACGCCCCCGTGTTGCCTGCAAAGTTTCGAAAAACGCTAGTGGGCGGGTTGCTCAGCGCAGCGCTGATGCCGCCCGATATCGCCTGTGCATCGCCCTTGAGTTTTGACCTCAACGCGTTTTCTTCCAGCCTAGCCAATACTGTCGATACGTCACGTTTCAGTACCAGCAATGCCATGGTGCCAGGCACTTATCGCCTGGATATGCTGGTCAACGGTCAACCGATAGGACGGCGCAGCGTCAACTTTGTAGCCGGCAATGACAGTGCAGGTGCAGAGCCGTGCTTCAGTCGCGAGATGCTGGAGCAACTCGGCATCGCGATGGACAAAGTCGACGCCGATACCGCTTATCGGGACGCTGCGCAGCCGTACTGCGGAGATCTGGGCCGTTGGATTCCAATGGCCTCCAGCAGCGTCGACGGCGGCACGCTGGAATGGTCGGCGAGCGTCCCGCAGGTCTACATGAACCAGGCGACGCGCGGTTATGTCGACCCCGCGTTCTGGGATGACGGGATCACTGCCGGGTTGCTCAACTACAACTTCAGCACCTCCAGCCTCGTGTCGGGCGAAGGGCAGGACCGGACCTACCTGGGGCTCAACGCGGGCCTCAACCTCGGCGCGTGGCGCCTGCGGCATCAAGGTGCCCAGGCCTGGGACAATGGTAACGGCTTGCAGCCTTACCAGAATACGTCCACCTACGTGCAACGCAGCATTGCGTCATTGAAGTCCCAATTGACCGTGGGTGACACGTTCAGCAACGGGCAAATCCTGGATGGCGTTCGCGTGCGAGGCGTCACCCTGGCGACGGATGACCGCATGCTGCCGCAGTCCCGGCAAGGTTATGCCCCAGAGGTGCGGGGCGTGGCAGACAGCAATGCAACGGTGACGGTCAGCCAGAACGGTTACACGCTGTACGAAACAACGGTAGCGCCCGGGCCGTTTGTAATCAGCGACCTGTATGCCACAGGCCAGGGCGGTGACCTGACGGTCGCCGTGACCGAAGTCGATGGGCGTCGCAAGACGTTCGTCGTACCGTATTCGGTGGCACCCCAGCTGTTGCGGGCCGATGGCACGCAATACAGCGCCACGTTGGGACGGGTACAGCAACGGGGTATTGCCGATGACAAGGCGATGGTCTTCCAGGGAACACTGCAACACGGCCTTACGGATAGCCTGACAGCCTACGGCGGCGGTACTGTTTCCGAAGGCTACACCCAAGCCAAGTTGGGCCTCGCATTCAGTACCCCGATCGGGGCGTTTTCCGTGGATGGCAGCAATTCAAGCACGAATGTGCCCGGCGGCGACTTGCTCTCGGGGCACAGTTACGGTGTGGGGTACAACAAAAGCGTGCCGTTCACCGGCACCCATTTTGCACTCGGGGCCTACCGATTCTCCTCGCAAGACTACTTGAGCCTGCCCGATGCGCTGAACGTTAGAGACCTGGGGCGACGGGGCGAAGACATCAATCAATATGCCCGGCAAAAAAACCGTGTGGACCTGAGTATCAGCCAGAAGTTGGGAGAGGGTTCGCTCACCCTCTATGGCAGTTCAGTCGAATACTGGAGGCAACAGCAAGGGCGTCAGACGTCGTTTACGGTCAGCTATGGCTCATCCTGGAATACCCTCAATTGGAACGTTTCCGCACAACGCTCGCGTATACAGGACACGCGCCAGCTCAGTAACAACGAACTCAGTGATGAAGTGTTTTTCGGCAGGAATGGGCGGCAGGGAAGGGTGGACACGCGCTACATGCTGACGCTGTCCATGCCGATCGGCAGTTCAGCCAAGGCTCCCAGCATCTACACCTCGCTTTCGCGCGACGCGGGCGACACGCGTGGCAGCCAGCAACAGGTCGGCATCAGCGGTTTGGCCGGGGAGCATTCCGAGGTCAATTACGGGCTCTCGGCCAGCCGCTCGACCAGCGATGACACGCGTAGCCATCAGGTCAATACCTACGCCGGCTACCGCACCGACGCCACGCAATTGCGTGCCGGTTACGGCCAGAGCCGGGACAGTTCACAGGTATCGTTCGGCGCCGACGGTGGGGTATTGGCTCACGCGGGCGGTGTCACGTTCTCTCAAAGCCTGGGCGAGTCCTCTGCCTTGGTCCATGTTCCCGACGCAGAGGGCGCAGCACTGGGCGATGGCAGCGGTACGCGAGTCAACCGCAGCGGCTATGCCGTTGTGCCGTCACTCCGGGCGTTTCAAAACAACACCGTCAGCATTGACCCGGAAGGGATGTCGATGGACGTCGAGCTGCAGGAGTCGACGCGCACTGTGGCGCCGACGCTGGGGGCGGTGTCTCTGCTGACGTTCGAGACGGTCAGCGGGCGTGCGGTGGTCATCAAGGGCACGCAGGAAAACGGCCGGCCCTTGCCATTCGCAGCGCAGGTGTTCGATCAACAAGGGCGTGAAGTCGGCGTGGTTGGGCAGGCCGGCAAGGCATTTGTCCGGTCGATCCCGGACCGCGGCAGCCTGACCGTCAAATGGGGTGAAAAGGCCACCGATCGCTGTGATATCAGCTATGAAATGCCGCCACAGGCCGCAACCGAGCCGCAAAACATGAGTGAGTACATCCAAGGGCTCTGCGTAAAGAGTCCGGCACGACAGGTAGCAGCTCAATGACAAAGGGGCAAACGTTGATGAATCGCTCGAAACAATACCCGACAAGCAAGCGTGAGACGCTCATGCGCCGTTTGACACGCATTGGCGTCCTGCTGGGCAGCGGGTGTTTGGCGGCAGAGGCCTATGCGGTAGCCGGCTACTGCACCCCCCAAGGCGCTCCGCCGATTTCAATTGCGCCCATCACGATTCCTGTCAACCCACAGGTGGGGCAAGCGCTGGGTTCGCAAGACGGTTACGGGTTTCAAAACGGGCAAACCGTGATGCAATGTGTGTATCAGGATTGGCCCTTCTATCAGACGGTTTCAGCGGTGATGAGTATCGCCAATGTGAATTACGCCGGCAGGACGTTCAACGTCGCAGGCCTGGCGTTGCCGGTTTACAGCACGGAAGTGGCAGGCGTGGGAATCGCCATGATGGCCCGCGATCCGAACCGCCCGTGGGCGGCAATCAGTCAAGCCGGGGCTACGTTGTGGACGGGTAAAAACCAAAAGCCAAATGGTTGGGGCCTCGAAGGCCGTATTTACTTAGTGGTCACCGGCCCTATATCTCCCGGCAGTATCACGGCGCGTACGCTCGGGCATTACGTGGTGACAAACATGACGATTCAAGCGCCGGGTTTTCATGCGGTCAATCTTTCCAGCGTCGTTATCAACCCACCACTCAAACCGACATGCAGTGTCACTACACCGGCAATCAGCTTGCCATTGGGCCAAGTCGCAAGCCGTGATTTCATGGGGGCGGGTAGCCACGCCGGCAACGCGACGTCCAACCTCAGGCTGTCGTGCGCCGGTGGTTCAGGCGGTGCGCGGGACATATTCGTGACGGTAACCGACCAGACATCACCGGCCAATCGCAGTAATCAGTTGTCACTCACCCCGGCGTCTGGTGCAAGCGGCGTGGCGATTCAATTGTTGAGCGGGAATCGATTGATCAGTTACGGCCCGGACTCCTCGACAGTGGGCAACCCAAATCAATGGTTTGTGGGCAGCTCCGGTAATGGCACGGTGCAGATTCCGTTGACGGCCCGTTACGTCCAGACCGCGCCGTCCATTGGTCCGGGCAGTGCCAATGGCCTGGCGACGTTTACGATGAGCTACCGATGACTGTCAGCACGCGCAAGGTGTTGCTGGCGTGGGCATGGCTACTGATGATGTTGCAGCCTTCAGTGAGTTACGGCGAAGTGACGGTGGACCGTACCCGCGTCATTTACCCTGCGGCCGCGCGCGAAGTGACGGTCAACCTGACCAACACTGCGCAGGCGCCGCGCTTGGTCAAAGTGTGGATAGACGAGGGTGACGTCGAGGCGTCCCCCGAAGCCAGCGACGTTCCATTCACGCTCAACCCACCGGTGTTTCGCATGGAGGCGGGAAGCGGGCGGGCGTTACGGGTGCTCTATCATCCGTCACCCCGGGCATTGAAGCGCGAGGAACAGGTTTATTGGTTGAATGTGCTGGGGATACGGCCAGAGGCTTCATCCACGGCGCAGGGGAGCACCCTGCAATTTGCGTTTCGCACCCGCATCAAACTCTTCCTTCGCCCCGCCAGCCTTAAAGGGAAAGCCAGTGAGGCCGTGAATTCGTTGCGGTGGCAATTGAATGCGCGGGAGGGTGGGATCGTGGTAGACAACCCGACGGATTACCACATCACGTTATCGAGCATCTTGTTAACGAGTGGGGGGAAGGATTTTCAAAGCGAGGACCCGCCGATGATCGCCCCTCGGAGTACCGCCAAGGTGGCCCTGCCGGGGCTGCCCGGTGCTGCGGATCGGGCACCCACGTTACGCTTCACGACACTGGATGATAACGGCGCCACTCAACACCACGAGGCGTCCTTATCGATAGCCGAATAACGTGTCTTCAGGCTTTGCGCTGGCGCACCAGGTGCTTGAACCCTTCATACACCAGGACCATCACTGCCAGCCAGATCGGAATATAGGTAAACCACTCGCCGCCCTTGATCCCTTCACCCAGGATCAACGCGACACCCAGCAACAGCACGGGCTCAACGTAGCTCAACAGGCCGAAAAGGCTGAATGCCAGCAGCCGGCTGGCAATGATATAGCTCACCAGGGCCGAAGCACTGATCAGCCCTAGCATGGGGATCAACGCGTAGAGTTTCGGGTGGGCATCCATCACCGCAAAGCCCTGTTCGCCACTCTGCACGAACCACCAGGCCACCGGCAGCATCAGTGCCATGTCCAGCCAGAGGCCACCCAAGTGGTCGGTCTTGAGGTGTTTGCGCACGATGAAGTAAACCGGGTAACCGATGATCACCACCAGCGTCGCCCAGGAAAAACCACCGGCCTGGTACAACTCGTTGAGCACGCCGAGGGCCGCGAGCACCACGGCGATCTGCTGCAGGTACGAAAGCCTTTCGCCCCACACCAGGCGGCCTGTGAGCACCATGGTCAACGGCAACAGGAAGTATCCCACCGACACATCGAGGCTACGCCCGTTCAGGGGCGCCCACATGAACAGCCACAACTGCACGCCGAGCAAGGCCGAAGACAGCAGCACGCCACCTATCAACATAGGTCGCTGGGCCAGCATCCGCAGCAACTCCCACACCCGTCGCCATTCGCCACTGACGATCATGAACACCGTCATGCACGGCACGGTCAGCAGCATGCGCCAGCCGAAAATCTCCAGGCCACTCAAGGGCGTGAGCAATGATGTGAAGTAATACATCACGGCAAACAACACCGAGGCCAAGACCGATAACACAACACCTTTAGACACACTGTCCTCGCGAAAAACGATTGATTCAGAAGAACGTGGATTATGGTGCTTTTGGCGGGACAGCGGTGCGCTGTTTTGGGGCGGTTTCCAAAATTTCCCCGCCCGTACCGATCTGTAGTGAGCGGGCTTGCCCCGCGCGGCGGTGTGCCAGGCGCCCCATGCTTACCTGACACACCACCCGCGGTATACCGGGCGCCCTATACTCGCCTGACACACCGCCGCGCGGGGCGAGCCCGCTCACTACAACGAGGTGTCAGCGAGGCAGGCGGCCGCTGACAAAGTGGCTGACGTCGTTGAACCCAGGCGTAGACGAATGCCCCGGCGTGACCAGCGAATCGATAAACGCCTCATCCTCCGCCGTGATCTTCACGTCCAGGGCGCCGGTGTAGGCGTCCCACTGCGCCTCGGTACGCGGCCCTACAATCGCCGAGCTCACCGACTGATTGTTCAGCACCCACGCAATGGCAAACTCCACAATCCCCACGCCACGGCCCTGGGTGTATTGCTGGATCTGCTGGGCGATGCGCAATGACTCCACGCGCCATTCGGTTTCCAGGATGCGTTTGTCCTGGCGCGCCGCGCGGCTGCCGGCTTCAGGTGTGACATCCGGCGCGTACTTGCCGCTGAGCACGCCACGGGCCAATGGGCTGTAAGGCACCACGCCCAGGCCGTACGCGGCAGCGGCGGTAATTTGTTCGACCTCGGCCTGGCGGTTGACGATGTTGTACAGCGGTTGGCTGATGATCGGCCGATCCACCCCCAGGCGCTCGGCCACCCGCACCACCTCGGCAATACGCCAGCCACGGTAGTTGGACAGGCCCCAATAGCGGATCTTGCCCTGGCGGATCAGGTCGCCAATCGCCGACACCGTGACTTCCAGCGGCGTGTTGTGGTCTTCGCGGTGCAGGTAATAAATATCCAGGTAATCGGTATCGAGGCGCGTCAGGCTCGCTTCGAGTGCATTAAAAATGCGCTTGCGGCTCAGGCCGCTGCGGTTGGGCAAGCCGTCGGTGGGGCCGATGGCGACTTTGGACGCCAGCACCCAGTCTTCACGATGGCGGGCGATGGCCTCGCCGACGATTTCTTCGGAACGTCCACCGGTGTAGACGTCGGCCGTGTCGATAAAATTGATGCCCTGGTCCCAGGCCTTGTCGATGATGCGCAGCGAGTCTTCAGTGTTGGTCTGTTCGCCAAACATCATGGTGCCCAGGGTCAGCGCGCTGACCTTCAACCCGGACTGGCCCAATGTGCGGTAAATCATGGAAAGCTCCTCGTGGCAGGGAAACGTGCCCCATGCAATACCAGACTCGAGGGCTCTGGAACAAGCCCCGAAGCGGTTTCTTCATTCATTGAGCAAGGCGTGGCAGCGCACCTGCAAGAACTGGTGTAACACCTTGACCCGCTCCGACACTTGCAGGCGATGCGGGCACATCAGGTTGAACGGCGTGGGCTCGCCTTGCCATTGCGGCAGCAACGGCACCAGGCGTCCGGCCTGGATGTCCCGGGCCACATCCAGGTTGGCCTTGTAGGCAATCCCGTGGCCAGCCAGCGCCCAGCGCCGCACGATTTCACCGTCGTCGCTGAGGTAGTCGCCACTCACCTCGACCTCGTGCAACTGTGCGCCCTGGCGAAAATACCAGGTGTTATTGGCCTGGCCCCGGCGCATGTAACGCAGGGTGCTGTGGTGCGCCAGGTCGGCTGGCGTAAGCGGCGTGCCATGCCGTGCAAGGTAGTCAGGGCTGGCGCAAGGGATGCGATGGTGGCCTGGCACCACCGGCAGCGCCACCAGGCTGGAGTCACGCGGCACGCCAAACCGCAGGGCAATGTCCACGGTGTCGCGGAACAGGTCGGCATTACTGTCGTTGAGCAGCAACTGCAGGCGAATGTTCGGGTGCTCCCGCTTGAACTCATCCAGCCAGCCCAGCAGCACGTTACGCCCGAAATCCGAGGGCGCCGCCAACTGCAACAAACCGCTGAGGCTCTGGCCCTGTTGCTTGATCGCCTGTTCGCCTTCGGCCAGCGCTTCCAGGGCCACGCGCACGCTGTCGAGGTAGCGCCGGCCTTCTTCGGTGAGGCGCATGCTGCGTGTGGAGCGGGCGAGCAAGCGAATACCCAGGCGGGTTTCCAGGCGCTTTAGGGCGATACTTGCGGCTGCTGGCGTCAGGTTGAGGCTACGCGCCGCGGCCGAGAGGCTGCCCGTGTCCGCCGTGCGCACAAACACTTCAAGGTCAAGGGTCGAGCTCATTTGTAAAAATCCTTTAAAGATCTTGTCGTTTTACCGGGATTTTTCGCCGATTGCCAAGCTGGGAAGATGAACGCTCAATTCTCGATCAGGACATTTCCCATGACAGCTTCCCTCAACGGCAAAACCGTCATCGTTATCGGTGGCAGCAGCGGCATTGGTGCAGCGGTGGCCAAGGCCGCGTCATCGCGGGGTGCGCAGGTGGTATTGGCCGGGCGGCGCTTGAGCGCAGGCGTCGACAACGGGGTGCGCAGTGAGCCGGTCGACGTCACTGACAGCGCCTCATTGCAGCGCCTGTTCGAGGCGGTGGGGCGCTTTGATCACCTGGTCTATACCTCCGGCCCTTCGGTACGTGCCAAGCCCTTGAGTGAAACCGACCTGGACGAAGCCCAGGAGAATTTCAACGTGAAACTCTGGGGTTCGCTGCGGGCGATTCAGTTGGCCCTGCCATTTCTCGATGCCCACGGCAGCATCAGCCTGACCTCGGGCCAGTTGGGGCGTAAGTTTGCGCCCGGTCAATTCATCAAGACTGGCATCAATGCGGCAACCGAAGCGTTGGGCAAACAACTGGCCAAGGAGCTGGCACCGCGTCGCGTCAACGTGATCAGCCCAGGCGTGATTGATACACCGGCGTATGCGGGGTTGGCGGAAGATCAGCGTCAGGCGATGTACGCCAAGGCGGGCGGGGCGTTGCCGGTAGGGCGGGTGGGGCAGGCCGAGGAAGTGGCGGCGGGGTATGTGCTGGCCATGGAGAATGGCTTCATGACCGGTGCCGTGATCGATGTCGACGGCGGCGGCCTGCTGTAAACACCACACCTTGTAGGAGCCCGGCTTGCCGGCGATGGCGATCTCACTGCCACCATCGCCGGC
>NZ_JBWKPU010000003.1:0-118961 GCF_059418405.1 Pseudomonas sp. GW821-FHT09A09 | reverse complement strand
CCCCCCCCCCCCCCCCCCCCCCCCCCCCCCCCCCCCCCGGGCTCCTACATGGGGGTCGTCAGGCCTTCAGGGTACGGGTCATGCGCAGCGCCAATACGCTGCCGGCCACGATCACCGCCGCCAGCAGGTACAACGCCACATCCGTGGAGCCGGTTGCATCCTTCACAAACCCCACAATGTAAGGGCTGAGGAAACCGGCCATCTGGCCCATGGAGTTGATCAACGCCAAGCCACCGGCCGCTGCGCCGGCACTGAGCATCGCGGTCGGCACCGGCCAGAACATCGGCAGCCCGGTGAGGGCGCCCATGGTGGCGATGGTCAAGCCCAGGATCGCAATCGCCGGGGTGGTAGCGAAATTCACCGCGATCACCAGGCCAATCGCGCCCATCAGCATCGGCACCACCAGGTGCCAGCGACGCTCCTTGCGCAAGTCTGCCGAACGGCCCACCAGCAGCATGAACACTGCGGCCAACAGATAAGGAATCGCGCTGAGCCAGCCAATCACCAGGTTATCGCTGAACCCCAGGTTCTTGATGATCGACGGCAGCCAGAAGTTGATCGCGTACACGCCGCTCTGGATGCAGAAGTAGATCAAGCCAAATGCCCAGATCGCCGGGTTCTTGAACACTTCGGCGAGGGAATCGGTGGTGGTTTTCGGCTTGTTGGCCAGGTCAGTCGCCTGGTCGGCTTCCAGCACCGCGCGTTCATGGGGCGTGAGCCACTTGGCGTTGGCGAAGCTGTCGCTGAGCAGGAAGTAGGCGAGGGCGCCCAGGGCCACGGTCGGGATGCCTTGCAGCAGGAACATCCATTGCCAGCCCGCCAAGCCACCTTGGCCTGCAGCGAAATGGTTGAGGATCCAGCCAGAGAACGGGCTGCCGAGCAGGCCCGACACCGGGATCGCCGACATGAACAGCGCCATGATCCGCCCACGGCGGAAGGTCGGGAACCACTGCGAGAGGTACAGCACCACGCCCGGGAAGAAGCCGGCTTCGGCGGCACCGGTAAACAGGCGCAAGGTGTAGAAGTGCGTCGGCGTGGTGACGAACAAGAGGCAGGTGGACAGCGTGCCCCACACGATCATCATCAGCGCGATCCAGCGCCGTGGGCCAAACTTGGTCAGCGCCAGGTTGCTCGGCACGCCGCACAGCACGTAGCCGATGAAGAAGATCCCGGCACCCAGGCCGTACACGGTTTCGCTGAACTTCAACGCATCGAGCATCTGCAGCTTGGCAAATCCAACGTTCACCCGGTCGAGGTAGTTGAACAGGTAGCAGATAAAAATGAAGGGGATCAGGCGCAGGGTAATGCGCTTGTAGATGGCGTTTTTATCGTCATCGGTGGCCAGTGTGGCAGCGGCGCTCTGTGACATGGCAGTCTCTCTTTATTATGATTTTTCGCGATGCGAGGGTAACGTTGATCGCCCGATGAGTCTCGGCCACCTTGCACGGTGCTGTCTTTGTGCTCGCGCACAGTGAAGCATGTTTTGCGCTGTGCCTATGAACAACCCGCTTTCAAGGAATTTAGCCCCATGTTCGAGCTGGATCATGACCTGGCGCAGGATATTGTCGATCGCACCATGGCCATCCTGCCCTACAACGTCAACGTCATGGACAGTCAGGGGCTGATTCTCGGCAGCGGTGAGCCCGAACGCATCAACACCCGCCACGAAGGCGCGCAGCTGGTGCTCGCCAACGGCCGCGTGGTGGAAATAGACGGTCAGACCGCCAAGCACCTCAAGGGCGTGCAACCGGGCATCAACCTGCCGCTGCTGCATGACGGACGCCTGATCGGCGTGCTTGGCATCACCGGTGAGCCCGAACTGCTGCGCACCTACGCCGAGCTGGTACGCATGACCGCCGAAATGCTGGTGAGCCATCGTCATCAACAGGCCGAGCAACAGTGGCGGCGCCAGCGTTGCGATGACCTGCTGGCGTTGCTGCTGGCCGAAACCGGCGACTCGCCGCGCCTGGTGGATGAAGCGCAGCAACTGGGCCTCAAGCCACAATTGGCGCGCACACCGTACTTGTTTGAGCTGGGCGCGGGCCAGTCGGCGGAAGCCCTGAGCGCGTGGCTTACCAGTCGTTACCCGGACAGCTGGTGCGTCAGTTCCGCACAGTTTTCCCTGCTGTGGTGCCGGCCGGCGGCGGTGCAGGTGGACAACCCACGGCTACTGGAAAAGCTCCAAGGGCTGGGCTGGAATATCCTGCGCGTGGCGGTGGGTGGCCAGGCCGACGGGCTGGCCGGCTTGCGCCGTTGCTATCGTCGCGTCGGTGACTTGTTGGCCTATGGTCGTGATGTGTTGCCGCATTCGCAGTTACTGACGCTCAACCGTTTTCGCTTGCCGGTCATGCTCTGGCGCCATCGCAACGACGATGCCCTGGACGAGTTGCTCAACCCACTGCGCAAAGTGCTGGCCAAGGACAGCAACGGCCAACTGCTCGCCACGTTACGCAGTTGGTGCGAGCACGACGGCCAGAGCCAGGCTTGCGCTGACGCCCTGGGCATCCATCGCAACAGCCTGCGTTACCGCATGGAGCGCATTGCCGAACTCAGTGGCGTCGACCCGCTGACCCTGGACGGCATGCTCGCCCTGTACCTCGGCGTGCAACTGCTGCCCCAGGCTTTGTAGAAATGAACAACAAAGCTGACCGGCACTTGTGCATCGGACCGGCGTCATTCCCCCAGGCAACTGGCAGCATGGGCGCTATAAAAACCGGAGAAAGCCCATGAAAATCATCATCGCCCCCGACTCGTTCAAGGACAGCCTGAGTGCCGAAGGCGTCGCCCAGGCCATTGCCCAAGGGTTGACCGAGGTCTGGCCGGACGCTGAACTGGTCCAATGCCCAATGGCGGACGGTGGTGAAGGCACGGTTGAATCGGTGCTCGCCGCATGTAACGGCGAACTGCGTAGCCAACGCGTCACCGGCCCCTTGGGCGGTTCAGTTGAAGCCCGCTGGGGCTGGTTGGCCGACAGCCACACCGCAATCATCGAGATGGCCGAAGCCAGCGGCTTGCAATTGGTCCCGCCGGGGCAGCGCGATGCCTGTTCCAGCAGCACCTACGGCACCGGCGAACTGATCCGCGCGGCCCTCGACCTTGGCGCCGAGCGCATCATCCTGGCGATTGGCGGCAGTGCGACCAACGATGGTGGAGCGGGGGCCCTGCAAGCGCTTGGCGTGCAACTGTTCGATGCACAGGATCAGCCGTTGCCCCCGGGTGGGCTGGCCTTGGCTCACCTGGTGCGGATCAGCCTTGAAGATCTCGACCCACGCCTGGCCCAGGTCCGTTTTGAAATCGCTGCCGACGTGAACAACCCCTTGTGCGGCCCCCATGGCGCTTCCGCTATTTTCGGCCCGCAGAAAGGCGCTAGCCCTGAACAGGTCAAGCAACTCGACGCCGCCCTCGGCCACTTCGCCGACCATTGCGCCAAGGTCCTGCCCAAGGATGTGCGTGAAGAACCCGGCAGTGGTGCTGCCGGAGGCCTTGGTTTTGCGGCCAAAGCATTCCTCGCGGCGCAGTTCCGTGCCGGTGTCGAGGTGGTTGCCGAACTGGTCGGCCTGGACGCCGCCGTATGCGGCGCCGACCTGGTCATCACCGGCGAAGGTCGCTTCGACGCCCAGACCCTGCGCGGTAAAACCCCGTTTGGCGTAGCGCGTATTGCCAGGCAGCACGGCGTGCCCGTGATCGTGATCGCCGGTACCCTGGGTGACGGCTACGAGCAGATGTATGCCCATGGCGTGGATGCGGCTGTTGCCTTGCCGTCTGGCCCGATGAGCCTGGAACAGGCGTGCAGCGAAGCACCGCGCCTGTTGCGTGAGCGCGCGGCGGATATCGCGCGGGTGTGGCGTGTGGCTGTGTTGCGCGCTCGATAGACGCGCCCCTACACTGGCCCGCCACGTGTCTTTCAAAGGATGAAACACAATGCACGCACCTGAACCCCACATCGTCATCCAGCGTTTTACCGAGGCCCATCTTGAAGGCGTCGCTGCGCTTTATAACGACCCGGCCGTGTGCCGTCAGGTGCTGCAGATGCCTTTCCAGGCCGTGGAGATGTGGCGCAAGCGCTTGGTGATGGACAACGAGCGGCGGCTACAACTGGTGGCGGTGCATGGCGGTGAAGTGATCGGCCAGTTGGGCCTGGAGCAGTACCTGCGGGTGCGCCAGAGCCATGTCGGTTCGTTCGGCATGGGCGTGGCGACGGCCTGGCAGGGCAAGGGCGTGGGTTCGCGCTTGCTGGCGGCCGCGCTGGACGTGGCCGACAACTGGATGAACCTGCACCGCGTGGAGTTGACGGTGTTTGCCGACAACGAGGCCGCGCAAAGCCTGTACCGCAAGTTCGGCTTTGAAGTCGAAGGCCGGCTGCGCGACTACGCGGTGCGTGATGGCAAGTATGTCGACACCGTGAGCATGGCGCGCCTGCGCCGGCCGGTTTAATCCTCCAGAGCAAACGCCACCGCAGCCTGCGCATGCAGCTCGGTGGTGTCCAGCAGCGGCAGGTCGCTGTGTTCCGGCTTGATCAGCAAGCCGATTTCCGTGCACCCCAGGATGATCGCCTGGGCGCCACGTGCGGCGAGGGACTCGATCACGCGTTGATAGACTTGGCGCGACGCGTCACTGATCACGCCCACACACAATTCCTCGTAGATGATCCGGTGTACCGCCTGGCGTTCGTCCGCCTCGGGCACCAGCACGGTCAGGCCCTGGGCGGCCAGGCGGGATTTAAGAAAGTCCTGCTCCATAGTGAACGCCGTGCCCAGCAAACCAACCGTCAGCGTGCCCGCTTCGACGGCCGCCGCACCCGCCGCATCGGCAATGTGCAGGAACGGAATCGACACCGCTGCCTCGATACGTGGCGCCACCAAATGCATGGTGTTGGTACACAGCACCACACACTCTGCGCCCCCGGCTTGCAGGCGCCGGGCGGCGTCTTCGAGGATCAGCGCGGTGTCGTCCCAGCGGCCAGCGTGCTGCGCCTGTTCCACCGGGCCGAAGTCCACGCTGTACATCAACAGCTGCGCCGAACGCAGCGGCCCCAGTTGGTCGCGCACGCGCTGATTGATGATGCGGTAATACTCGGCGCTGGACTCCCAGCTCATGCCGCCGATAAGGCCGATGGTGCGCATGCGATGCTCCTGACATGGAATGTCGCCTCACCTTACCCATTGGCCACGGATTAGTCATACGCAGTTGCCGAGCAAATGAACGGAGCAGTTCCTTCCTCCAGGCACCCTCTGTTCGGTGTTGTGCACTTGCACAGCGTTAACCGCACGCAGCACCCGCGTATCTGCCATGATCGACACTCGCAACCTGGCTCACCGGAGGACATTCGCAATGGACGACGTACAGCAACTGGGCGAGATGCTTCGTCATTACGCCGAGAGCGAAGCGCACAAAAAGCAGCAATTCGACGTGCAGTCGGCCCGTTGGGCGCAAAAGCTCAACGAGTTGTTCGGGCAGATCGAGCACTGGCTGGCGCCGGTCAAGACGGTGGGCTTGCTCGAAGTGCAGCGTGAAGCCTATGTGGCCAGTGGCCCGAGCGTGCCGGTGGAAGCCTCGATCTTCAAGACCGAGAAGCTGAATGTACAGATCACCGGAAAAACCGTGGAGTTCGTGCCGGATGTGATGGGCGCGGGTGGGTTGATTACGGTGGCGGTGATCGGTCTCACCGCCGCGCGCCACGGCAGCGTCTCGCTGGTACTGCCGGCGGATAAAAATGATTGGCTCTGGAAGAAAACCAACGGCCTCAAAGACCCGGACACCTTCGCCTTCGACGCCAACTTCCTCGCCGCCCAGCTCCAGAGCCTGATCCCGCGGGAACGTATTTAAGGCAACGGTTGCCATCGCCGGCAAGCCAGCTCCCACAGGTGACCGAGTACACCCGCTGACCTGTCCTCACTGTAGGAGCCGGCTTGCCGGCGATAGCGATCCATCAGCCAGCAGAGTTGCAGCTGACCCACCGCCATCGCTGGCAAGCCAGCTCCTACAGTAGATCTTCGTCGTTACGCAGCCCCCTGTGGGAGCAAGCTGTCGAGCTTTAGCGAGGCTGCGAAGACGGAGGTATTGGCGTTAAAGAGTGTTCAGACAAGCGCTTATTTCAGTGCCGGGTCGCCTGGGTTGAGGTTTTTCCAGGCTTGCATCACGACCTGGGCCTTGGGCTCCTGGCCGTTTTCCAGGTAGTACTGGATCAGTGACAGTCGTGCGTTACGGCTGTACGGCTGGCGCTGCAACAGCGACTCCAATTGTTGGCAGGCCTCATCAACCTTTCCACTGTCGTGCAACGCCACCGCCAGTACGTAGGCGTACTGGGCGTTCGCCGGGTCGAGGCGAGCGGCGTTGCGCAGGTGCGGCATCGCTTGGGCAGTGTCTCCTGCGCGGATCAACATCAACCCCTGGGTGTGTTGCAGCAGCGGTGCCTCAGGGTGCAGGACCAACTGATCGCCGATCAACGTGCGCGCCTCGTCCGCACGGCCATTGGCCTCCAGCCACTGAATCAGCGTTACCAATGCCGGGAAAAAGTCCGGATCACGCAGCAAGGCCGTGCGCAGTTGCGCCTCGACCTTGTCGCCACGGCCGCTGGCCTGGTAGAGCATCGCCAGGTTGAGGTTCGCTTCGGCACGCTCCAGCAGGCTCAATTGCACTTGTTCGTATTCGGCGATGGCGCTGTCCCACGCCGGCCCCAAGCCCTGGCTGGAGACACTCAATAAATCCCGCGCAGCAATGATGCGCACGGCGCGCACCGGGTCCTTGAGCAATGGCGTATACAGCGCAACCCGCTCTGGCGGCGGCAGCAACGCACTCACCGCACGCACGGCACTTTCGCGCACGTGTGGGGCAGGGTGACCCAGGTCCCGGGTGGCCAGCTTGAGCGCCTGCTCGCTGGGATAGTTGGGCAACTCCACCAGCAAGGTCGCTCGCTGGATGGCCGGCAGGTTGCTGCGTGCCAATTGGTCATACAGCGCTTGTGCCGCCCCCGGTTGGCCGCCGCGAATCAACAGCATGCTCTCGGCATAAGTAGGCGCCTTCAACGCGTCCCGTGCGCCGGCGGGGATGCTGAAACTATGGTCATGGCGCAAGTCATTGCCCATGTACACCTTGCCCGGCATATGGCAGTCGACACAGAACGAACCCGGCTGGCCCACCGGTTTGCCGGTGTGTTCGGGAGCATCGTAATTTTTGGCCTGCAGCCCACGCCCGTCCACCGTAGTAAACGGGGTTTTGCCGGCGCTGTTGTGACACTGTAAGCACACCGCATTGCCCGGCGCCTTGAGTTCGTTGCTGTGGGGGTTGTGGCAGTTGCTGCAGCGCACGCCTTTTTCGGCCATTTTGCTTTGGGCGAAGGAGCCATGTTCAAACACTTCGTCCTTGATCTTGCCGTCCAAGGCATACAGCTCGCGGGTCAGCACGCTGGGCAGGTAGTCATCCATCAAACGCTTGCCGACGGTAAACCCGTCACCCAACGGTGCGCGCCGGGCATGGCAGCGCGCGCAGGTTTCCAGCTCGACGGTGGCGTCCTTATCGTTGAGGTCCACGGCAAACCCGGCGTGCAGCAGGTCGCCTTTTTTAGCCGCCCATTGCAGGTGGTTGGAGGCCGGGCCATGGCAGGCCTGGCAGCCCACACCGAGGCTGTTCCATTGGCTGTTGAAGCTGTTTTTTACCGGATCGAAGTTGCGGGTGTAGCCGGTGGTGTGGCATTCGACGCACATGAAATTGGCGTTCTGGTTGGGCTTGCTCCAATGCAGCGGGTTCTTGAAGGTCACGCCTTGGCCTGGGTAGAGGTGAAACCAGCGATTTTTTTGCGTATCCCAGGCCACGCCCAGCGCCTGCAAGCGACCATCGCCCACGTCGATCAGGTATTGCTGTAGCGGCGCGATGCCAAAGGTGTAGGCCACCTTGAAGTCAGCAGGCTTGCCGTCGCTGCCGGGCGTATTGACCCAGAACGCATCGTCCCGGCGAAAGAACCGCGTGGTTTCACCCTCGCCGGTAAACGTGGCGTCATTGAAGTCGGCCGGCACCGTCTGTGGCGTGGCCTGCTGCATCGCCAACTGGTGGTGGGAGCCTTGCCAATCCTTGACCTGAGCCTGGTGACAGCCCTGGCATTGCTGTTCATCCACCATCGTCGCCGGTGCGATGGCCACCGGTTTTATCGCCACCACGGGCGCGGGCAGCCGAGGCGCGCTCGCCTGCAGGTAAAACCAGATCCCGGCCATGGCCAACAGCAACAACACAATCAGAATGGGGTACAGGTAACGACGGGGTGATTCACGGCGGGGTGCAGCTTTTTTGGTTTTGGGCGCTGGCATTCCGACTTCCGTTGTCTTGATGCAGGGACGCTCTACGGCGTGCTTTAAGCTCCGTGCAGCTTTGACGCTGGGGGCGGGTCTGTCAAACGCCGGGCAGGAAATAACGGCTATTTCCCCAGAGTTGGCTATACCTACAGCTCAGTGTTTCAGTGATGACTGCCAGGGAGTTCAATGATGAAACTAAGGCTAATGATCAGCACGCTGTGCCTCGCTTCAATTGGAATGACAGGCTGCGCCAGCAAAGTCACACAACCGGAGGAGTACTCCGGCTTTCTCTCGGACTACAGCCAACTCAAGCAAGCCAAGTCGCCTTCGGGCGCGGATGTGATGCGCTGGGTGGACCCCAAGCTGGACCTGAGCCGCTACACCGCGGTGTATGTCGAGCCGACCCAGTTCTACCCCAAGCCCCAGGCCACCGCGAAGATCCCTGAGAGCACCCTTAACGGTATCAACACCTACTACAACCAGGCGCTCAAGCGTGAGCTGGAAAAATCCCTGCCGCTGGCCAATGCGCCGGGCCCGGGTGTGATCGTCGTGCGGGCGGCAATCACCGCCGTGAGCAGCAAGACCGAAGCGCTCGCGCCCTATGAGTACATTCCGGTAGCGCTGGTCGTCGCGGCCGCGAGTACCGCCACCGGCCACCGCGACCAGGAAACCACCCTGGGCACCGAGGCGCAGTTCCTCGACGGTGCCAGCGGCAAGGTGATCGCCCAAGTGGTGCGCAAAGGTACCGGCAAGCCGCTGTCCAACGACGCGCAGGTGATGAAGGCCGACGATGTGAAGGGCGTTATCGATGGCTGGGCGTCAGACCTGCATCAGTCCTACGTGAAACTGAAAAAACACTAAGCCTCAAAACGCGTTGCGTGCCGGCCGGTTGTAATAGCTGAGCAGGGCGTCGTAGCGGCGGGTGACGAGGTAATAGTCGTCACTCAGTTGCTGCGGCGCGGCATGGTGCAGCCAGTCCTGGTGCAACGTGCCCAGCGCGGCCAGGTAGGCATCGGCGGCCGGGGTGATCGTGTACCAGAGGTGGCGCGCCTCCTCATCCAGGTGCTCGTTGGGGTGGGTGCGCAGGTAGGCTTTGCCAGCGTCGGCAGCCTGTTGCAAGGCCGCTGCCTGGCTGGCGACGGCCTGGGGTGTCAGGCGTGTGTCGCGCATCCCTTGCTCAAGCGTGTTCACAGCCTGGCGCGCGACGATCATGTAGTTGAGCACGTGCCAATGCAGATCGCGGCCGAAGCGCGACTCCAGCAGCGCCAATTGCGCCGGGCGTATGTTCAGGTCCTGCTCTTCCAGCTGTTGACGCAGTTGGGTGGAAACCCTCAGGTAGTCGTCGCCTTCTTGCACCAGCTCCTGCCTCAACGATTCTGTGACGGGCAGCACCACGGCTTGCCGGCCGCTCAGCGAGAGCCGTTCGGCCTGGGTCGGCGTGACCCGGTCGGCCACGGACGTGAACCTGTGCAGCCTGTACGCATACTCCGAGGCCAGGCCGACCAATTGGCTCCCGGGCTGTTGGCGCTCCAGCTTCAGGGTGTACAGCTGGGAGCAGACAGCCGCCTGGATAACGCGCGGTTCAGGCTCGCTGCTGTCGCCAAACTGATCGTGGTCCGGCGCTTCGGGTTCTGTTGAACGCATGCGGTAAAAGGCCAGGCGCGTGTCGCGGTCGATGCGGTTCGCGCAATCGATGATCGGCGCCAGGGCGCTCGCTGCTGCGGTATGGGGGCTGTCACGTTGGTCCAGCCAGAACTGAATCCGCTGCAGGGGTTTGGTGGCGCCGGCCAGGCCGAGCAAGGCCAGGCCCAGGATCAGGCCGATGGGTAACAACCATTTGGGGTTCATTGCGCGGCCTCCTGGCCATACCACTGTTTCTGGGTGGCAGGCGCCTGGCACTCGGCATCGCTGCGCGGCATGCGGCTGCACAGGCGCTCGGTCCACTGTTGCAGGCCCTGGTTACGCACGACCCGGTGGCCGTTGTCGAGCAACACCAAGCCCGCGTAGAGCGCAATCACACCGACCACGCCGAGGGCCGCACCCAGCAGGGCCCAGCGCGGGTGGCTTGCGGTCCAGGGCGTGTGACGGTTCATGCCGGGGCGCTTGATTACGCCGATCAGTGCCAAGGCCGCGATCAGCGTCACGCTGGCCAGCGGGCCGAATAGGTAGCCGAGGGCTGCCACCAGGACCAGACCGGGCACCAGGTCACGTACCGGCAGCAGCGGTAGGTGGGTAGGGCTGAACCCGCCGGGCAGGCGCTGGCTGAACGCTTCGTCCTGCACACGGTAGTGATGGGCGAGGGGGCGCCAGCCTTGCCAGGCCAGCCCGGCGCCGACCACGAAGGCCAGCGACCACAAGAGCCCGTGGCCCAGCGTCGGCACCACATTGCCGGCCAGGAACTCGGCTTTCTCCAGCACGCCCACCAGGCAGCTCACGACCAGCGCGACGACCCAGGGCCAGGTGTCCATGGCCTTGTCCCAGTCTTGCCAGAAATACACGGTGCCGCCGGGCATGGCTTCAGCGACGACCACGTGGTCGGCATAGATGTCTGCGCTGAGGCTTTGGCAGGCCTTCCAGTCGTCTTCGTTCAAGCGCTGGGCGAAAGCCCGACGCTGGCCCAGGCTCATCGGCGCCAGCAGTAAACGTGCCGCGCGTTGCTGAGGGCTGTAGGGCGGTTCAGCGGCCAATGCCCGCTGGCGTGCGAGGAAGGCTGGCCCTTGCTGGCGCTTCAACAGCAGCGTCCAATCGCTGGCAGGGCAGTTGTGGTCGGCACCGCCGTGCCAGCCTTGGCCGGCACAGACGGCATCGAACACGGCACTGGACCAGAAATGGCTCTGGGCAAGCAGCTTGGCCAGCCATTCGTTGAACCACTCGCCGTGGGGATGATTGTGCACCCACGGGTATTCATCGCGCGCGGCATAGGCGACAAGGAACGCCGCTTCATCTTTTTGCTCAAGGGCCACACGCAACGGTTGCTGCAAGGCGACGCGCTGCTGGCGTTCGAGCCGCTCGATCAGCTCGGCTGGCAGTTCGAGGCGTTGCCAGGCCGTGAGCCAGTTGAAAGCCTGGAACGCCCAGCGGGCGTCTTCGGCGCTGAGTTCGCCGTCAACGCAGCGATGCAACAGGTGGATTTCGAAAAACAACGCCGTGCCGTTGGCCATTGCCGCTTGATAGCGTTGTTCCAGGGTTTCCTCCACGTGTTCGGTGACGACCTCAACGGCTTCACCCACGTGCGCGATGACCACCTCTGCGGTTTCCCCCACATGCTCGATGACCACCTCAACAGTTTCCCGCTGCTCCTGACTCCACCGCAGAGCCTGCTCGTAGGCTTCGCGCAGGCGCTGGAACCCCTCGGGATCATCGTCCGGCCGGGTTTTCTTCAGCAGCGCAGCGTATTGGCGCTTGATCGCGCGGCTGTCGGCGTCAGGCGTGAGGCCCAGGATATTCCAGCAGGTCATGTGCGGCGCAACTCCCTAAACAATCGCGCGCACATTACCTGTTTTAGGGGCTGATAAACCAGCGGTAGTAGGGGTTGGCACTGTCTTGTTGCAGCACGTCACGAATATCCCGGCCCCAGGCGTCGCGGTCACCGTCGTAGGCATGCAGGCTGGCGCGGTAGAACTGCATCAAGCGTTGTTGTTCAGCGGCCAGGGTGCGGGCAAAAGACGCCTCTGCGTTGATCAGCGGCGCCGGTACACGCAGGTCCAGCAGGGCCGGCAATACCCGGGTGATTTCCTTGCTGCGCACCCATGGGGCGTATTCGATGCGCGGCCTGTCGTCGGTGACCGGCAGCGCATCTGCGGCAAACCGCTCCAGGCCCTGGCGGTCAGTGACCCAGGTGGCGAGCAGTGTGGCCGCCGAATCGATGCCGACCTCAGCCAACGCCGAACGCACCTGGGGCTGTTCAAAGCGCTGGCGAATACGCTCGGCGTCCAGCGCCATAGGCTCCAGGGAGCCCACTAGCAACATCTCGTGGAACTCGCTGGTCCATAGCGAGGCGTGGGGGAATACATTGAGGAAACTGCGTACCAACGCGCGGGAGTCATCGATGTTTTGCGTGGGCAGCGGCAGCCACTGAGCCAGCAGCCCATGTTTTTCCAGCCGTGTTGCAGCCAACGCATAGAAGTCCTGGGAATACAGGTTGACCACCCCTGCAGCAGACGGCGGCGGTGGTTCCAGGGTGATCAGGTCATAGCGCTGGGCATTGCGCAGCAGTTCCTGGCGGCCATCGCGCAGGCGCAGGTCGATGGCCGGGTCCTGGGCAGCATTGAAGTTGCCCTTGAACAGCGACGCAGCCTGCACCACCGACGGCAGCAACTCAGCCACCACCCGATGCTCCAGCCCCGGGTAACGCAACAGCGCACCCGCTGTGATCCCGGTGCCAAAGCCAATCACCAGCGCCGACTTGGGCTCGGCATTGTGGATCAGCAATGGCAGCAACGCCTGGACGCGCATGTAGCGCAACGACGGCATCGCATCACCGGTATTGGAAACACCCTGGATATACAGACGCTGAAAAGCCCGCGCCCCTTGACCCTGGGTGACCACGGCCACCGTCGCGCCGCGACCTTCCTGGTAAAACGCCAGGCTGGCATTGCGTGCGCCGGGCAGCAACTTGGCCAGGCGATCGACTGGCGTCAGCAGCGCTACCGCCAACGACAGCAGCCCGAGCGCGACCACTGCCTGGCGCCGCGACTTCTTCACCCCGTGGCCCCGGCGCACCGCCAAATAGCCCACGCCACCAGCAACCACCGCCAGCAGGCCGAGGGTACGCACCAGGCCCAACCAGGGAATCAGCACAAACCCGCAAAGCATTACCCCGACGATCCCGCCCAGTGTGTTGAATGCCACCACCGCGCCGACATCCCGGCCGACATGGCGATTACCCACGCTCAAGCGCAACGCCAACGGAAATGCCGCCCCCAGCAGCAAGGTCGGAACTAACACAATGCACAGTGCCGCCACGGCGAACCGTGCACTCATGCCCGGCAACTCACTGCCCCCCAAGCTCAGCACCAACGCTTCAGCCTGGGTTTGCAGCAGAATCAGCCAGCGCCCCAGCACCGCGATTTCCAACAGCGCCACCAAGCCGGCGCCCGCAATCAGCAGGCCAAACACCCCCCAGGGATCGCGAATGCGCTCAACCCGCTGTGACATCAATTGGCTGCCGATAAACAAGCCGGTCAGATAGGTGGCCAGCACCACGGCGAACGCGTAGGTGCGCGTGCTCATGAACTGCACGATGGACTGCGACCACACCACTTCATAACCGAGGGCGACCCCCCCCGCGATGGCATACAGCACCAGCGCCAGGCGGGCCGGTTGAACGCTGCGCGCAGGGGCGACAACGACGGGAGCGTGATGACGCACAGACAACAACGCGCCGGTCGCTGCGACCAGGTTCAACGTCGCCGCCACCACCGCGCTGCCACGCACGCCGAACTGCGCGATCAACACAAACGCCGTGAGCAGGGTGCCGGCAATAGCCCCTGCGGTGTTGGCCGCGTACAAACGGCCACCGGCCTGGCTCAGGCCCTTGGCATTGATATCCAGTGCACGCACCAGTACCGGCAGCGTGCCTCCCATCAACAGCGCAGGCAGGCCCACCAACGCAAAAGGCAGCGCCCAGGCCGCAAGGCCGATGCGGTGTTCCAACCAGGCAAACGGCTCGGCCGCCATACCCAGCGCCACGGTGGCGCCCACGCCGAACGCGGCGACCAATAATTCCAGGGCGGCATACAACAGCAGCGGCCGCGAAAAGCGGTCTGCCAGCCGTCCAAACAACACACCACCCAGGGCCAGCCCGGCAAAAAACGCGCTGATGCCCGTGGTGATCGCATACACCTCCACGCCCACCACCAGCGACAGTTGCTTGATCCACAGCACCTGATAGACCAGCGCCGCGCCACCTGAGACAAACAGGAGCAGGGCAGGGATCAGGGTCGAGGTGGCATTGCCGATTTCAACAGGCTTGCTGGCGGTGCGAGAGGTCATTACAAAATTCCAGAACGTACAAAGAACCCCTGTAGGAGCCGGCTTGCCGGCGATAGCGGTGTGTCAGGGTAAATCGCTATCGCCGGCAAGCCGGCTCCTACACAGGGTGTTTGAATCAGGACGCCGGGACGGCCTTCATCTTCTCTTCAATCTTCTTGTCCACCGCCCCACGGATCTGGTCGATGCTGAAGCTCGCCGGTTTCTGGCTGGGTGGGTACTCGATAAAGGTCTGGAGGAACTTCGCGGATTTGGTCACGGCAACCGCCACGAGGTAGACGTTTTTGGTACTCCAGTCGTAATACTGGTCAGAGACCACGTCCGCCCGTTCATAAGGGTCCATGCGCAGGTTGAAGATCTTCGGCACCCGCAGGCACACGAAGGGCTCGCTCCACACGGCAAAACCACCCGGAGCACGCTGCTCGCAGTACACGGCTTTCCAATTGCCGAAGCGCGCCGACACCAGCACACCGTCATCGTTGAAGTAGTAAAACTCGTCACGAGCGCCCTTAGGTTGCTGGCCTGTCAGGTAGGGCAACTGGTTGAAGCCATCCAGGTGCACCTTGAAGCTCTGCCCGCCGGATGTCGGGGCCCAGCCCTTGAGCAGCTTGTCCTTGACGTCGGCGTCACCCGCTGCCGCCAACAGGGTCGGGAACCAGTCCATGCCCGAGAACATTTCGTTGGAGACCTCGGCCGGCTTGATCTTGCCCGGCCAGCGGATCATCGCCGGCACGCGATAGGCGCCTTCCCAGTTGGAGTTCTTCTCGTTACGGAACGGTGTCGTCGCCGCGTCCGGCCAGGAGAACTGGTTCGGCCCGTTATCGGTGGTGTAGACCACGATGGTGTTGTCGGCGATTTTCAGGTCGTCGAGGGTCTGCAGCAGTTTGCCCACATCGCCGTCGTGTTCCAGCATGCCGTCGGCGTACTCGTTGCCGGGCATGCCGCTCTGGCCCTTCATCGAGTCACGTACATGGGTGAACAGGTGCATGCGCGTGGTATTCATCCACACGAAGAACGGCTTGTTGGCCTCGGCCTGTTTCTTGATAAAGGCTTGGGCCGCCGCAGTGGTTTCGTCGTCGATGGTCTCCATGCGCTTGGTGGTCAAGGCGCCGGTGTCCTCGATCTTGCCGTCCGCGAAGCTGTGGATGACACCGCGGGGTGAGTTGGCCTTGACGAACTCGGGGTCGTCCTTGGGCCAGTAGGGGCGTTCGGGTTCCTCTTCGGCATTGAGGTGATAGAGGTTGCCGAAGAACTCGTCGAAACCGTGATTGGTCGGCAGGTATTCGTCTTTATCACCCAGGTGATTCTTGCCGAACTGCCCGGTGGCATAACCCAGAGACTTCAGCGCCTGGGCAATGGTGATGTCGCGCTTTTGCAGGCCGACCGAGGCCCCTGGCGCACCGACCTTCGACAGGCCCGTGCGCAACGGCGTCTGGCCGGTGATGAAGGACGAACGCCCAGCCGTGCAGCTGTTCTCCGCGTAGTAGTCGGTGAACATCATGCCTTCTTTGGCGATCCGGTCGATATTGGGCGTCTTGTAGCCCACCACGCCCATGGAATAGGCGCTGATGTTGGTTTGCCCGATGTCATCGCCGAATATCACCAGGATATTCGGCTTCTCGGCGGCCAGGGCGGATGCCGAGGCGCCTATTACCGACACCGCCACCAGGGCGAGTTTCGGCAGCCACTTACGTATGCGAGTCATAAGACTTGCTCCTTTTAGGGCTTGAGTCGCATTGCCTGCGACCAACGTTTTTGTACAGTCCGTCGTGACGTTTTGTTATTGCACCTTTGCTTGCACAGCGGGCTCGAAGGGGTAGATACGGCGCCAGTCGCTCGCCATGTCCACCACGATCCAGCCGTTTGCCCTGGCCAGGTCCAACGCCTTGTCGAGGCGCCCCACCTGAGAGTTTCGGTCATAGGCCCACTCGCGCTGGGCGTCGGTGTGGTGCACCAGGCCCATCAAGCGCTTGCCACTGCCAGCGGCGGTCCACTGCAGCATTTGCAGGTCGCCGTCGGAGTTGCCGAAGGCCAGCAGGGGCCGCCGGCCGATAATCGCGTCGATGCTTTCCGGCTTGCCCGGGCCATCGTCGTTGTGCGCCAGCTTGGCGGTGCGCAGGATCTGGGGTTTGCCGTCCTTGAGCTGGTACTGGGTGACAAAGTTGGTGCCGATCACCTGTTCCGGTGGTACGCCATACACCACCTCGGCAAAGGCGCGCATGAAGGCCGTGTCGCCGCCCGAGACGATGTAGGTCTTGAATTGCTGGCTGCGCAGGTAGTCGAGCATTTCCAGCATCGGCTGGTAGATCATCTGGTCGAAGGGCTTGCCCGTCTTGGGGTGGCGCGCCTGCTTCAGCCAGGCTTTCGCGTTGTCGATGAAGGCTTCGGTGCTGATGCCGGTGTGGGTGGCGCCGATGATCTTCAGCAAGCCCTGCATGCCCGTGGCCGCGAGGGCCTGGTGGTCGCCTTCGAGTACCGCCTGGAATGGCTGGGTGGTTTTCCACTCGGGGTGCTGGGGCGCCATGCGCTTGATTTCATCGAAGGCGAACAACACCTCGAAATAGGCCGGTTGTTCGGTCCACAGGGTGCCGTCATTGTCGAAGACGGCGATGCGTTCGGCGGGTTTGACATAGTCCCTGGAGCCTTCGACGGTGACCGCCTGCACGAAGTCGACAATCTGTTTTTTGCTGGGGCCATCGTTCCATGACGGCAGTGGATCAGCGGCCAGGGCCGGCAGGCTGAGGAGAAAAAGCAGGGGCAGGGCAGAACGCAGCGACGTCATGGGAAGTCCTTTTCGTGACGAGGGTTCAGTGGAACCAAGCGTAGTTGACGACACACCCAGCGCAATGTTGTGCACACGTTTCGCCACAGTGGCGGCAGGCGTGGCCACAGCGCATGGAGCAGGTAACCGGCAAGAATCAGCATGGTCACCGCGGCAATCCAGGCAAACAGGTGCCGCGAGACTGACCAGCGGCTGTGCTGCCCGAGGGCCTTGAGGTCGTCGGCAATGGAGAAGGTGGGCGTGTAGACGCTGCCCGCCTGGGCCTCGAACGTGAGGGCGGGCAACTGGGCGGTTTGCTCGCGCCGGTTGCGGCTGTCCCACCATTTCACACTGACCGATGGCAAGGTGTAATGACCCCCTTGCTCGACGCGATACACCAGCCGATCGATGCGCTGGCCACCGGTGATTACGCCGCGACCGTCGTCCAGGTTGCTGATGCTCGGCGCTTGCGGGTACAACCGCAGGCCCTGGATGGGCGCGGAGGCGGGCGGTGGCAGGGAAAGTCCCGGCGTGTCGTCGGCTTGCAGCGTGAAGGTGCGGGTCAGGCTGTCGCCTACCTTGAGGTCGGTGGCTGACAGCGTCTGGCTCAGGCGCAGGCCACTGGCGACCAGCACCGGCTCCCCGGGGGCGAACCCCGGTGGTTGGGTGGCGGTGAACGACAGCGGCGTGCTCTGGGCACTCAAGGGCGCAGTGGCCTGGCCCGGCTGGGCGCTGACGGTCAGTGCCGGCACCGTGAATGCCTGGGCGACATTCGGCGTGATGCGGTAGCGGTAGCGCATGCCGTAGAACATCTGCCCGCCAATCTCTTGGGTGGTGTGTTCAGCTTCGCCACCCGGGGGCTGTACCCGTGCACCGGCCAGTCTCAGCACCGGCAGGCTGGCGCCGGAGGTAAACCAGGTGTCGGTGAGCACATCCACCTGCACTTGCAGTTGTTCACCCACTACCACCGCAGCGCCGGGCAGCAGGTGTGCCTGCACCTTGAGCTGCGGCTCGGCCGCCCACAACGGCCCGGAAAGCAACAACAGCACGCCGCAGTAGCGGTTCATCGCTTCGCCTCCTGATCCTGCAGGCTGAATTTGCGCCGCAGGAAGTTGGCCGGTGAGGTCGTCAGGTTCTGCAACCAGAGGGCATCGTTGTTGGCTTGTTCGGTCTGGATCGCCTTGCTTTGGCCCTTGCCCGGTGCCATGTCGAACTTGATCTCATCGGGCTTGACCTCGGGGGTGTTGTTCGCTGCGCTCTCAGTGTCCTTTTTCAGCGCAATGGCCAGGGCCAGGTTGGCGCTGGCCTCGGGAAACGTCGGTTGCAGCTGCAATGCACGCTGATAGGCCACGATGGCGTCGTCGAACTTGAAGCGGCGCACATGGATATTGCCCAGGTAGAACGCCGCCTGTGCGGTGTCGAGGGTGGTGAAGGTGGTTTCGGCCAACGCGTAGTCAGCCGCGTTATAGGCGGCAATGCCTTTCCAGTACGGGTCCTGGAACAGGGAGGCCGCCTCGGGGTAATGATGATGCTCGAACGCCCAGCGGCCTTGCTGGTCGGGGGTGAGGAACGGGTTGGCTTCGGCGTGCAGCGGTTGCAGCAACAGGCCGAGCAGTACCGTCGCCACCCAGTTCAGGCTCCAGCCGCGCCGCAGGCTCAGCAGCGCCACCACCAACAGCGGCCAGCACAGCCAGTAACCGGCGTCCTTCCACTGCAACAGGCGCTGTTGCTCATCGGCATTTTGGAAGTGCTGCTGGGCGTGCAGCTCGATCCAGTCCAGATCGTCGTCATTGAGGGTCAGGCTGCCCAGTGGCGCGTCGGTGGCCGAGGCCAGTTGCTTGAGGGCGGGATTGCTGCCCAGTGCCAGCACCAGCACTTGCAGCGGGCTGTCGGCCAGGTGTTGCTTGAGGCTTGGCAATTGCGTGCTGTCGGCGCCATCGGTGACCAGCAACAACGTGCCGGGCGACTGTGCCAACAACCGCTTGGCCTGGTCGATGACGCCGGCGACATCCTTGCCGGCTGTGCTGATCAAGTCGGTGCCAAGCGCCTGGATGAAGGTGTCGAGCAGCGCCGGGTCATCGGTCGGCGGCAACACCAGATGGGCACTGCCGGCATACACCAGCAGCGCAGTGCGCGCCCCTTTGCGCCCCTGTACCAGGTCCTGGAGCTTGTGCTTGGCGGCGGTCAGGCGGGTCGGTGGCACATCGGCGGTGTCCATGGACGGCGACAGGTCCACGGCGATGATCAACGGCGCGCGGTTTTCCAGGAAATCCGGACGGTCCTGCTCCCACGTCGGCCCTGCAGCGGCGACTGCGCCGAGCATCAACAGCACGCTCGCCAGGTGCACCGGGCGTAGACGGTGCGAATCCGTCGGGGTGAGCAACAAATGCGGCAGCAGGTGTGGGGCGATATTGCCACGCAGACGACGTTGCAGGTCGCGGCTGCGTTGCCAGGCCAGTGGCAATAAAGCCCCCAGTAAGGCCAGCAATAGCCACGCGGGGCGCAGGAAGTGGAAGTCACTGAAGTCCATCGGCGACCTCCCGTTTGATCCGGTGGGGCCATAACGCCGCCAACAGGTGGTACAGCGCAAACAGCCCAAGCGCCGCGCACAGCGGCCACCAGAACAGGTCGCGCTTGGGTTGGTGGCTCAAGGTCTTCACTTGATGCGGGGTGATCTGGTCGAGCGTTGTATACACCTGGTTCAGGCTGTCGCGGTCTTCGGCACGGAAATAGCGGCCGCCGGTGGCGCTGGCGATATCTTGCAATGCGCTGAGGTTGACCTTGGCTTCGCCGCTGGCCTGCGGGTCGCCAATGCCGATGGTATGGATGACCACGCCCTTGGCGGCCGCCATGTCGGCGGCATGGTCGGGGGTGATGGCGCTGCTGGTGTCGTTGCCATCGGTGAGCAGAATCAGCACTTTCTCGGGTTCATGGGCCTGGTCCAGCAGCTTGAGCCCCAGGCCGATGGCATCGCCAATGGCGGTGTTCGGCCCGGCCATGCCGATACCGCTGTCATCCAGCAGCAGCGACAGGCTGCTGTGATCAAGGGTCAACGGCGCCTGGGGGTAGGCGCCGCTGCCAAACAGAATCAGGCCGATGCGATCGTCTTTGCGGCGCGCGATAAAGTCATGGACCACCTGTTTGACGGCGGCGAGACGGTCGATCTTGTGCCCGGTTGCGTCGGTAAAGTCCTGGGTTTGCATGGACTGGGAGATATCGATGGCGAGCATCAGGTCGCGCACCGGCTGCTGGCGTTCGATGGGTTTTTCCACCCACACCGGGCGGGCAACCGCCAGCACCAGCAGTACCCAGACCATCAGGTTGAGCACGAGCTGGCTGCGATTATTACGCCCGCCACTCGCAGCGGGCGCGCCACCGACGGCCTGGCTCATGCCGGTGAAAAACGGCACCCGCACGGCGCTGCGAGCTTCGAGGTAGGCAGGCAGATACCGGTACGCCAGCCAGGGCAGCGGCAGCAGTAGCAACAGCCACGGGTTATCAAGCTGCCACATGGTGCTGCTCCACCCAGGCTTTGCACTGGGCCAGTAGTTGCGTGTGTTGGGCGTTGGGCAAGGACGCGGCGTAAGCCAGCTCAGCCAGTTGCTGGCTCAAGTCCTCGGGGATCGGTGCGCCTGCGTGGCGCTGCAAAAACGCTTGCCAATCAGCCCCCGTCAACGTCGGGATGGAGGCGTGTTCCTGCGCCGGGAGTGGCATCGACAGCGCCACACGCTTGAGCAGTTCGGGCAATTCACGCAGGTCGGTCAGCGCGTCCAGGCGTGCCACGGCCTCACGTCGATAGGCATCGCGGCGCCAGTGCAGCCAGTTGCGTACCACCAGCACCAGCAGAGCCAGCACCACCAGGCCAAGGACTACCGCCCACCCCCAGGTTTGCGGCCAGTAACTGACGGGCGCGGGCAAGCCCAACTCCTGCAGTTGTTCGATGCTCGGCACAGGGGTACTCACTGGCGTCTACCCAGTTCGCTGCGCAGTTGGTCGGCAGCTGGCAGGGCGGTGCTGATCATCAGCAACGGCACCTGGCTGCGGCGCAGCAGGGTCGCGACGTCCTTGATCCGCCCGCCCAGATAGTCCCCCAAGGGCTGGCGAACCTGGCGTTTGTTCACGGCCAGCTCCACTTGCAACTGGCCCTGGGTGACCATCAGTTGCCCGCTGTCGGGCACGTTGAGGGCCAGGGGGTCGTACACCTGCAACGCCACCACGTCGTTATGCGTTGACAGTTCGCGCAGCAGTTGCAGGGTGCGCGGGCCGGCACCGGCGAAGTCACTGACCAGGCAGATCAAATGATCATGCCCGGCTACTGCGCGACACTGCTGCAGCACGCGGTCAAGCTGGCTGTCGCCTTCGTGGTCAGGGCAGGTGGCGTTCAGTTCGCCGTTTTGCTGGGCGATACGACTGCACAAGGCTTCAACGCGTTTGCGACTGCGCAGCGGTGCCACGCTGTCGATGCGCGTGTCATTGAACACCAGGCCGCCGACCCGATCCCCGGCGTTGAACACCATCCACGCGGCGAGGGCGCCCAGTTCGGCGGCAACCGCCGATTTGAAGCTGCGCACCGAGCCAAAAAACATCGACATGCGTTGGTCCACCACGATCAAGGCCGGGCGGTCGCGTTCTTCGGTGAAGGTGCGCACCACCGGTTTGCCGGTGCGCAACGAGGCGCGCCAATCCAGGTGGCGCAGGTCATCGCCGGGCTGGTAGCGCCGCAGTTCGTCGAAATTCAGCCCACGCCCGCGCAGCCTTGAGGCGTGGTTGCCGGCCAGGACGCTGCCCTGGGGTTGGCGCGCAACAAAACTCAAGTCCCGCGCCTGGAACTGCAAGGCCATCAGCTGCGCCAGGCTGATGTAGACGAAGCCGTCGGCGTTCATGCCGGGATCGCCACTGTGCTGAGCAGGCGGTCGAGCACCTGGTCGGCCGTCACGCCGTCTGCCACCGCGTCATAGCTTAATTGCAGGCGGTGGCGCAGCACCGGGTGCACCACCGCCTGCACGTTGTCCGGGGTCACGAAGGTTTGGCCTCGCAACCAGGCGTCCGCCCGCGCACAGCGATCCAGCCCGATGCCGCCCCGTGGGCTGGCACCCAGGCTGATCCAGCGGGCCAGGTCGGGATCGTAGTCGGCGGGGTGGCGCGTGGCGTTGATCAGGTCGATCAGGTAGCGGTCGATGGCCGGCGACACCTGGATCGCGCTGACCTCCTTGCGGGCGGCAAAGATCACCTCCTGTTGAAGGGTAAAGCCCTGAGTCGCCTGGGCGGCGTCGGCCTGTTCTTCCTCGCGTAACAGCCGCAGTACCTGGCTTTCGTTGTCGGCACTGGGGTAATCCAGCAGCACCTTCATCACGAAGCGGTCCATCTGCGCTTCCGGAAGTGGGTAGGTGCCTTCCTGCTCGATGGGGTTTTGTGTGGCCACCACGATAAACAACGCAGGCAGCGGATGGCTGGCCCCGGCGACGGTGATTTGCCGTTCTTCCATGGCCTCCAGCAATGCGGCCTGAACCTTGGCCGGTGCCCGGTTGATCTCATCGGCCAGGATCAAGTTGCCGAACAGCGGGCCGGGCTGGAAGCGGATCTGGTTCTGGCCGTCGACCTGGTGCAGCACTTCGGCGCCGGTGATGTCCGAGGGCAACAGGTCGGGGGTGAACTGGATGCGGCTCATCTTCGCCTCCAGGTGCCGCGCCAGGGCCTTGACCGTGCGGGTCTTGGCCAGTCCCGGCAAGCTTTCCAGCAACAGGTGACCATTGGCCAGGAGGCCCAGCAGGATCTGGCGGATCACCTGGTCCTGGCCGAGTACGCTTTCAGCCATGCTGGCCTGCAGGGCATTCACATCGTTGAGTGCTGTCATACCAATCGTCCTTGAAGCAGTGGGTCACCAGGGCGCGGCGACCACGGTGTATTGCACGGCATCGCCGATATAACGCGGCGGGTACAAAGTGGGCCCGCAGTGCTGGCGCCGATGCGAAAGGCCAAGGATTACGACCCTGCGTGTGCGATGAAAACGCGACATGGCGCACCTCGTTCACAGCATGAAAGTGGGGATCACCGGGATAAACGACACGCGGAAATTCCAGCGGCTGCTGATCAGGTCGTCAGCGTGGATCACCGAGTACTGCACTTCACCGGAAATGCGCACCGGCAACTTGCCGAAATTGACGATGCGTCCGGCGCCGATGCCGATGGGGAAGTTGACCTTGTTGCCACCTTCGGCTTTCCAGTTGACGGTGACATTGGGCGTCATGCCCACCCGCCATTGCCCCGGGCCAGGAATGGCGCGTTGGATGAAGTACTGGATGTTGGTCAGGCTGACGTCCTTGCGTCGCGCATCGCCACCCACAGACCACCAATGCTGGGGGAATACGCCCAGGGTCCAGTCTTCGCCCAGGTAGGCCGCGACAAAGGCAGGGCCAAGTGAGTATTTGCCGGTGCCCAGCACGTCTTTCTCGGCCGTCGGGAACATGGCCGTGGGGCCGAAGCCCCAGACCATCTTGCCGCCATTGGCAAAACGCACCGGCTGCTTGGGCGAGAACACCCCCACGTACGCCAGGTCGCCGAAGCCCGTAGTGCGGTCGAACGGGTCGTTGACCACCGAGGGGAAGTCGCGGTCAGTCAGCACGCCATAGGGGCTCATGCCGATCAGGTCACCGGCCTTGGAATTGACCGGCGCGCTGACATAGCTGACCGGAAGGCGGTTGATCAGGTTCCAGTCGTCCCCCAGTGAGATGGGAAAGGTCGGCATGAAGCTGTATTTGCCCAGGTAGCGCGTGCCGTTGCTATGGGGGCCTTTGAGGGCGCTGTAGTCGAACTGGTTGAACAGCAACACCAGGTTGCCCACCGGGTTGTCCATCAACTTGGCGATCTGCTCGGTTGACGGCTCGCAACCGGCCTTGACCACTTGCTTGAGGTCGATATCGAAGTCTTGCTGGAGGCGATGGCAGGTTTCGGTATCGGCCTTGGGGGGCGGTGTGGGGCTGCCCAGTTGCGGCAGGTTGGCCGCCGACACACCGCAGCTGGTGAGCAGGCTGAAAACCAGAGGCGTAGCGCGGAACCCTTGCGCACGAGCAGGTGAAATCATGGCGTCATCCATCCTTGTATCGGCCTGATATCAGGGGGTTACATGCCCGGCCTAACCCTGTAGCGGCCGGGCATGCGGCGTTACTTGAGCGGCGTCAACGGCGGCAGTTTCCATTGACCATTACCCACCTCAGGCTTGGGCAGGTAAATCCGCAGTACGGCGTAAAACGGGCCGGGAGGTGCCGGCAGCCAGTTGCTCTGTTCGGCTTTCGGCGGCTCGTGGTGCTGCAACGCCAGGGTCAGGCCTCCGTCGGCGTCCAGTTTGAGGTTGGGCAGCATCCGCGAGTTGATCAGGTAGCGTTTCTTCAGGTTCGGCGCCAGTAGCTTGGTCTTGGCGTCGTACATGGTCAGCGACCAGAAGGCGTCGGCGGGCGGCAGTTGGTCCTTGGCGAAATGCACGGTGTAGCTGTGGCGTGCGCCGTTGGCCGGTTTACCTTCGCTGTCGACGAAGTAGGTCATGTAGATCGCTTCGTCGGTGGAATTGCCGAAAATGCCCAGGTCGGCACCGGCGTAGCGGTACAGGTAGTTGTTTTTCAGGCGGTCACGGCTGCCGAACAGGTCGCCGCTGGACACCTGACGAGTGTCGATTTTGTCTTTCTTGAAGGCCGCAAATTCAGCTCGGGCGTCGGCGATACCGTCTTCCAGGGCCTTGCGTTGCTCAACCGTCAGCTCTTTGACCTTGAATGGCGCGCCCGGGGCGATGCCAATCTTGGCGAAGCGGGCCAGCAGGTCTTTTTCACTGTCCTGAGGTGCAGCAAACGCCAGCATGAAGTTGAGGTAGCGGAACAGCTGTGGACCTTCGGTCATGGTGGCCATCGGCTTGGGCCATTCAATCTTCGGCACGGCGGCCGGGGCCGGCTGTTTCACATAGCTGCTCAGCGACTGCACTTTGTAGCCGTTCTGGATCTGCTTGACCTTGTTCAGGTCCTTTTCATCAAACAACTGCGTGCGGTACAGGGCGTAGGCGATGTTGCTTTCGCTGTAGATCACGCGGTCGACGTCTACCGGCTGCTGACCTTTCCAGTCCGGGCCGGCGATCATGTAGTGGCCGCCATTGTTGCCGGTGCTGCGGGTGCCCAGGTAGGCGATGTTCTGGGTATACAGGTCGATCAGTTGCACCGAGTAGTAACGGTTGTCTTCGATCTTCGGCAGGGTCAGGACCAGGGGTTCCTTACGCAGGTCCATCCACACGAAGGAGTAGGGCGTGTCCGAGTTCGGGGTGACGAACGCGGTGTCCTTGGGGCTGAACACCTGGGCGGTGTTGCCGATATGGTTGAACGGGGCCTTGAAGTTGGCACCGCCTTTATCAACGGCCTGGGTGTAGAGCGTCTTGTACATCGCCACGACCGGGTAGCCATACAGGTACGCCTCCTTGGCAATGGCCCGGGCTTCGGCGGGGGTGGCCGTGAAGTCGGCCAGGGCGCCGGTACTCATCAGTATCGAGAGGCTCGCCAACAGCAGGCGCGTCGGTTTTCCAATCATGTTGTTGCGTCCTTCCAGAGATCTTTTTAAAGGGCGTGGGATGAAAGCGCCGAGTTTCCAGTTTTATTTGCCGAACGTCACGTTAATCCCTGCAAACAAGGTGAACTGGGGCAGGCCATCGCCTTTGCGCGCCACGGTCCATTGCGGCTCGACATAAGCGTTCACGATGTTGGTGCCGGCTTTCCAGGCTTTGCCCGCGCCGAAACCGACAGGAATGTAGTGGGTGTCGTTCTTCAAATCGAAGGTCCAGGTGCCGGTGGAACGCAGGTACCAGCCCTTCGGCAGGTTATGAATGATAAACGGCTGAAAAGTTGCACTCTCCACGTGCGCTCGGTCACGGTCGCCGGCAAATGAACGTTGGTATTGCACCAGCGCACCCAGCAACCCTCGGGGTGACGCATCGATGGCAATGGCCGCCAGCCCGGCCTGCCATTTGCCGGTACCCAGCTCATCGTGCTCAGCGGTGGGCGCGGTGATTTGCGGGCCGATGCCCAGTTGCACGCCTTCGGTCTTGAGCAAGAAGATATCGAACAGGTTCAGGTCGCCGATGCCGGTGCTGTAGCCGCTGTGTGGTTCGGGTCGAGTACTGATGGGCAACGTGGCACGCAGCAGTTGCGGCACGCCGATGAAGTCCGAGGGCGCGACCGGCAACGTGCCGCGCAGTAACAGGTCGTTGGTGTGGGCGTTGGTGTCGAAGAGCCTGGGGGTGTAGTAGTCCTGCAGGTTGGCACCCGGCGCGAGGTTGAGGGGGTTGTTGCTCTTGTTCGCCGTCTCGGCGTTGTCGGCCAGGGCGCTGGCGCCGGGCAGTGTCAAAATGGCCAGCATCCATGCCGACCTGTGCGGCGACTTGAACATGCGCGCTCCCCCCATACCTGGGCGACTATTCCTTGTGATTAATACCTGTAGAGCATGTCGATTGAAGCTAGCAGCTAAATCCGGACGCGCTAGGCAAAACGGCGAATTAGTGCAGGAGTGAGGGGGCTGTCACAGGTGTGTCATAAGGTGCCAGGCGCCGCCCAGACTGGGCGGCGAGGGGCAAGGCGGGCGTCAGGCGCTGGGCAGCATCGATTTGACTTTGTCGCGCAATTGATCGATCGAGAAAGGTTTGCCGATCACCTGCATACCGGGCGGTACATCGATATTTTCGGCATAACCGCTGGCGAACAGGATGGGCAGGGCGGGGCGCAGTTCGCGCACGTTGGTTGCCAGTTGCTTGCCGTCCATGTCAGGCAGGCCGACGTCGGTCATCATCAGGTCGATGGCCTGGGCCGAGTCCTGCACGATCGCCAGGGCCTCCTCGGCATCAGCGGCTTCAAGCACCCGAAACTCCAGTTCTTCGAGGACATCGACGATCAGCATGCGCACGATGGCGTCGTCTTCGACTACAAGGATGGTGGAATCAGCGGCGGACATAAGTAGGGTTCCCGAGAAGTGGAGGTGCAGGTCTTGATCGGATAAAGACCATCCTCTAATGAGTCATGACAATCTCGGCAAGTTCCCGGCCTGGGGATGGCATTGTGAAGGCATTCGTAGGGAATGTCTCGCTCGAACCGCTCTTGCTCCGTACGAATCGGCAGGCATTTGCCCCAAGTTGTCGCGTAAACATAGCCCTGGCCATGGACTTTGGGGCAAACTCCCGGTTTTTCCACACTTGGCCAAGGCATGCCCATGACTCCTGCGTCGTCCGTCGATGAAAAGAGCTTTCGTAACCTACTGAGCCGAAATGTGGCCTTGCCCCTGGGTGTGGGCGTGCTCAGCGCGGTGTTTTTCGTCTGCCTGATCACCTACTTGCTGACGGTGATCCAGTGGGTGGAGCACACCGACCGCGTCATCAATAACCTCAATGAATCGTCCAAACTGACGGTCGACCTGGAAACCGGCATGCGCGGCTTCCTGATCACGGGCGACGAGCATTTCCTCGACCCTTACGAAGTGGCCAAGCCGCGGATCATTGCCGACCTGCGCAATTTGCAGGACCTGGTGGCGGACAATCCCCAGCAGGTCGACCGCCTCAAACGCCTGGAAGCCTTGCAGATCGAGTGGAACAAGTACGCCCAGTCGATGATTGATATGCAGCGAGAAAGCGGTGACTACCGCAGCGCAGTCAAGGCGGGGCGAGGCAAGCGCCTCACCGATGAGATCCGCAAGGAATACGACGATGCGGTGGCGATGGAGCAGCAGTTCCGTATCACCCGTAACGAAGAGGTCACCCGTGCAACGGTGGTCAGTGTCACGTTGTACTTGGCCTTTGTGCTCGGCCTGAGCGGTTTTCTGGCCTATATTGGTCGGAAAAATCTTTTAGCATTATCAGAGAGTTACAACGCAAACCTCGCGTCACAGCAGAGGATTGCAGGGCGCCTGGAACAGCAGGCCTGGCTGCGTAATGGCCAGACTGAACTGGCTGAACAGGTGCTGGGGCAACTGACCCTTAACATGCTCGGCCGCAATATCCTGCAGTTTTTTGCCCAGTACATGGGCTCGGCCGTGGCCGCGCTGTATGTGCGCGAAGAGCATGGCGGCCTGCGGCGCGTGGCCACTTATGGCTTCTCCCGTGAACAGGAGCAGATGGAACAGTCGATCTACAGCGATGAAGGCATCGTCGGCCAGGCTGCCCAGCTGGATCGCCTGATCCGCCTGGACGATGTGCCAGTGGATTACTTCAAGGTCAGCTCCGGCCTGGGCGAAGGTTCGACTCGTAGCGTGCTGGTGATGCCCACCAGTGATGATGACCGCGTCAACGGCGTGATCGAGCTTGGCTTCCTGCGCCCGTTGCAGGAGCGTGACGTGGAACTGCTGGAGCTGATCGCCGGCAATATCGGCACCTCCATCGAGGCCGCCCGCTATCGCCAGCGCCTGCAGGAAGTCTTGGCCGAGACCCAGCAGCTCAACGAAGAGCTGCAAGTGCAGCAGGAAGAGCTCAAGACCGCCAACGAAGAGCTGGAAGAACAGTCGCGCATCCTCAAGGAATCCCAGGCCCACCTGGAAACCCAGCAGGCCGAGCTGGAGCAGACCAACGAGCAACTGGCCGAGCAGACCCAGACCCTGGCCGAGCAGCGCGACGCCATGGACCGCAAGAACGTCGAGCTCAACCAGGCCCAGATGGAGCTGGAAGACCGCGCCGACGAACTGCAGCGCTCGAGCAAGTACAAGTCTGAATTCCTTGCCAACATGTCCCACGAGTTGCGCACACCGCTGAACAGCTCGCTGATCCTGGCCAAGTTGCTGGCCGAGAACCCCCAGGAAAACCTCAGCGCCGAGCAGGTCAAGTTTGCCGAGTCGATCTATTCGGCCGGCAACGACCTGCTGAACCTGATCAACGACATCCTGGATATTTCCAAGGTAGAAGCCGGCAAACTGGAAATGCGTCCGGAGAACTCCAGCGTCGCACGGCTGGTGGATGGGCTGCGCGGCATGTTCGAGCCGCTGGCGGCCGATCGCAAGCTGGGCTTCCAGGTACAGGTCCAGGCAGACGCGCCGGCGATGCTGTTCACCGACCGCCAGCGCCTGGAGCAGATCCTCAAGAACCTGCTGTCCAACGCGGTCAAGTTCACCGAGCAAGGCGATGTGAGCCTGTCGGTATCCCGTGCGCCGGGGGAGGGCATTGCCTTTACCGTGCGCGACTCCGGCATCGGCATTGCGCCGGATCAGCAGGAAAGTATTTTCGAAGCCTTCCGCCAGGCCGATGGCACCACCAACCGCCGCTATGGCGGCACCGGGCTGGGCCTGTCGATCTCCCGCGACCTGGCCACCTTGCTCGGCGGCTACATCAGCGTGACCAGTGAACCGGGCAAGGGCAGCGTATTCACGCTGGTCATGCCCGAGCAGTACGTGGAGCGCGTAGAGGATGCGCCGGCCATTGAGCAACCGCGTCAGGTGGTGACGGCGCCCGCGCCGACGCCAATCAAGGTGTCACCGTTGCCGATGGCCGACACGGCCGCCATCCCACGCTTTGCCGACGACCGCGACAAGGCACCGTTCACCAATCGCTGCATCCTAGTGGTGGAGGATGAGCCCAACTTTGCGCGCATCCTGTTCGACCTGGCCCATGAGCTGGGTTACCACTGCCTGGTGGCCCATGGTGCGGATGAAGGCTACAGCCTGGCGGAAGAATTCATCCCGGACGCGATCCTGCTGGACATGCGCCTGCCCGACCATTCGGGCCTGACCGTGCTGCAACGCCTCAAGGAGCATGCCGATACCCGACACATTCCGGTGCACGTGATTTCCGTGGAAGACCGCGTCGAGGCCGCCATGCACATGGGGGCGGTGGGTTATGCGGTCAAACCCACCACCCGCGAAGAACTCAAGGACGTGTTCGCACGCCTGGAAGCCAAGCTGACCCAGAAGGTCAAGCGTGTGCTGCTGGTGGAGGACGATGACTTGCAGCGCGACAGCATTGCCCGCCTGATCGGCGACGATGACATCGAAATCACCGACGTCGGCTATGCCCAGGCCGCACTCGACCTGCTGCGCACCAACGTCTACGACTGCATGATCATCGACCTCAAGCTGCCGGACATGCTCGGCAACGAGCTGCTCAAGCGCATGGCTACCGAGGACATCTGCTCGTTCCCGCCGGTGATCGTCTACACCGGGCGCAACCTGACCCGGGATGAAGAGGCCGAGCTACGCAAGTATTCGCGCTCGATCATCATCAAGGGCGCGCGCTCGCCGGAACGCTTGCTGGACGAAGTGACACTCTTTCTGCACAAAGTCGAATCCCAGCTGTCCCATGACCGCCAGAAGATGCTCAAGACCGCGCGCAGCCGCGACAAGGTCTTCGAGGGGCGCAAAATCCTGCTGGTGGACGACGATGTGCGCAACATCTTTGCCCTGACCAGCGCCCTGGAGCACAAAGGCGCCGTGGTGGTGATCGGGCGTAACGGCCGTGAAGCCATCGACAAACTCAATGAAGTCGACGATATCGACCTGGTGTTGATGGACGTGATGATGCCGGAAATGGACGGTTACGAGGCCACCGCCTTGATTCGCCAAGACCCGCGCTGGAAAAAGCTGCCGATCATCGCGGTGACGGCCAAGGCCATGAAGGACGATCAGGAGCGCTGCCTGGCAGCCGGCTCCAATGATTACCTGGCCAAGCCGATTGATCTGGACCGTCTGTTCTCACTGATTCGCGTGTGGCTACCCAAGATGGAACGCATTTAAGTGGAGCGAAGTTTTTTGGACAAAAGCAGCGATATTGAGCTGCGCCTGTTGATCGAGGCGATTTACCTCAAGTACAGCTACGATTTTCGCGACTACTCCGGCGCGTCGGTCAAGCGCCGGGTGGCGCATGCCCTGCGCCAGTTCGACTGTGCGACGATTTCGGCGCTGCAGGAGCGGGTGCTGCATGACCCGGCGGCGTTCATGCAATTGCTGCAGTTTTTGACGATTCCGGTGAGCGAGATGTTTCGCGACCCGTCGCACTTCCTGGCGATCCGCCAGGAGGTGGTGCCGCTGCTCAAGACGTACCCGTCGATCAAGATCTGGATCGCCGGCTGCAGCACGGGCGAGGAGGTGTACTCCATGGCCATCCTGCTGCGTGAGGAAGGGTTGCTGGAGCGCACGATCATCTACGCCACGGATATCAACCCGGCGTCGCTGGACAAGGCCAAACAGGGGATCTTCTCCCTGGAGAACGTTCGCGCCTACACCGCCAACTATCAGCAAGCCGGTGGGCAACGTTCATTTGCCGACTACTACACCGCGGCATACGATTACGCGATCTTCGACAAGACGTTGCGCGAGAACGTGACCTTCGCCGACCACAGCCTGGCAACCGACAGCGTATTCTCAGAAACTCAATTAATTTCGTGTCGCAACGTATTGATTTACTTCAATAAGAAATTGCAGGATCGTGCGTTCGGGTTGTTTCATGAGTCGCTGTGTCACCGCGGCTTCCTGGTGCTGGGCAGCAAGGAAACCCTGGATTTTTCCGCGTTCGGCAAACAATTCGAACCCTTGGTCAAGCAAGAACGGATCTACCGAAAACTATGAACACAGTGGCGGCCGGCCCGGCACGTATCCCGGGGATAGAGGCGATTGTGATTGGCGCATCCGCAGGCGGCGTCGAGGCCTTGTTGACGGTGTTTGGCGAGCTGCCGAGCGATTTCGGCTTGCCGATCATCACCGTGCTGCACTTGCCGGACGAGCGCCGCAGCCAACTGGCCGAGGTGTTCGACCGCCGTGTGGCGATGCCGGTGGTCGAGGCGCGTGACAAGGAAGCGATCTGCCCTGGCACCCTGTATTTTGCCGGCCCGGGTTATCACCTGTCGGTGGAGCATGACCGCAGCCTGTCGTTGAGCCAGGAAGACCGGGTGCACCATTCGCGGCCGGCCATCGATTACCTGTTCGAGTCCGCCGCCGATACGTATGGCCCAGGCCTGATGGCCATCCTGCTGACCGGCGCCAACCACGACGGCGCCCGTGGCCTGGCCCACGTCAAGCAGCAGGGCGGAACCACCGTGGTGCAAGACCCTGCCGAAGCACGGGTGGCCGTGATGCCCCGGGCGGCCCTGGCACTGCATACACCTGACCACATTCTTTCTTTGAGCCGCATCGGCTCATTGCTGGCTTCCCTGGAATATTCCCCATGTTAAGTACTGTCCAGGCCAAACTGCTGATCGTTGACGATCTGCCGGAAAACCTGCTGGCCCTCGAAGCGCTGATCAAGCGCGAGGACCGCCAGGTGTTCAAGGCATTGAGCGCCGACGAGGCCTTGTCACTGTTGCTGGAGCACGAGTTCGCCATGGCGATTCTCGACGTGCAGATGCCCGGCATGAACGGTTTCGAGCTGGCCGAACTGATGCGCGGCACCGAAAAGACCAAGAACATCCCGATCGTGTTCGTCAGCGCCGCAGGCCGCGAACTCAACTACGCGTTCAAAGGCTACGAAAGCGGCGCCGTGGACTTCCTGCACAAGCCGCTGGATATCCATGCGGTGAAAAGCAAGGTCAACGTATTCGTCGACCTGTACCGCCAGAGCAAGGCCATGAAGCAACAGGTCGAAGCCCTGGAACGCAGCCGGCGCGAACAGGAACTGCTGCTGACGCGCCTGCAGGCCACCCAGGCCGAGCTGGAGCAGGCAGTGCGCATGCGCGATGACTTCATGTCGATCGTCGCCCATGAGGTGCGCACACCCCTCAATGGCCTGATCCTCGAAACCCAGCTGCGCAAGATGCACCTGGCCCGGGATAACGCCGCCGCGTTCACCCTCGACAAGATGCACGCCATGGTCGACCGCGATGAGCGGCAGATCCAGAGCCTGATCCGCCTGATCGAGGACATGCTCGACGTGTCGCGCATCCGAACCGGCAAGCTGTCGATCCGGCCTGCGCGGTTTGACCTGGCGCAGCTGGTGCACAACCTGGTGGAAAACTTCGCGCCGCAAGTGGCCGCCGCCGGGTCGTCGATGCAACTGACCGTCGAAGGGCCTGTGGAAGGCAACTGGGATGAGTTCCGCATCGAACAGGTCATCACCAACCTGCTGACCAACGCCCTGCGCTACGGGGCCAAGAGCCCGGTGGATGTGCGGGTGTACACCGAACACGGTGAAGCACGGGTGGAAGTGCGTGACCGGGGGATTGGTATCAGCGAAGAAAACCAGAAGCGCATTTTCCAGCAGTTCGAGCGGGTCTCGGCCAGCCACGTCGCGGCCGGGCTGGGCCTGGGGCTGTTTATTTCAGAGCAGATCGTCGCGGCCCATGGCGGCACTATCGAAGTCGAAAGCCAGATAGGCGAGGGCGCCCTGTTCCGGGTGTGCCTGCCCCTTGAAGCGTCGGTATGAAATCAATCGTCAGCTTGACGCAACCTTCTGCGTGACCCCATGGTCGTAATTGCAGCTATTGACCGGACAAAGGCTTCCCATGAGTGAAGATGCACAAGATGTCGTCCTGATCGTTGAGGACGACGAATCCATTATGTTTGTGCTGGGTGAATACCTGGCGGGCCAGGGTTATCGGGTCTTGAAAGCCATCGACGGCGAACAGGCCTTCAAAATCCTGGCGACCAAACCGCACCTGGACCTGATGGTCACTGATTACCGCTTGCCGGGCGGCATTTCCGGGGTACAGATCGCCGAGCCCGCGATCAAGCTGCGCCCGGAGCTGAAAGTCATCTTTATCAGCGGTTATCCGCAGGAAATTCTGGAATGCAACAGCCCGATTACGCGCAATGCGCCGATTCTGGCCAAGCCGTTTGATCTGGATACATTGCAGGAGCATATCCAGCGTTTGTTGGCGTAGCGTTCTTCCCGTCAGAACATCTGCTCATACTTTGACAGGCTGCCCCGTGGAATCCTGCGGGGAGTTTCCACACTCAGATAATGCTATTTCCGACCTTCTACGCTCTGAAGGCCTGATGAAGATATCTAACTACGGAAACCCAGATGATCCCTACACATACGGCTTCGCACAGGCTTTTGACGCCCCCTCCAAGCAGGCTGGTTCCTCCCGTTTCGCCGAACGCCCAATTCGGTACGGCATCCGCGCTCAATAACGATTTTGCCTCCCGCACCAAACGTAGCATTGATGCTCCCCTGAGTACGCCGTTGCTGGCAGCGCGCCTGCAACGCGTTGCTGCCGAGACGCCAGAGGCAGCATCGGGAGACAGTAAAAATATCGAGTACTTTCGCCAAGCAATGATTGAGGGTATCCGGCAAGACATCCCACTGTTCAAAGAGCAAAAGAGCCGAAACCCTGCTGGGATGACACAGGAACAGTTGGACGAGCAGGCCAGCGAGCGCATAGCGAACCTTCTTCAAACAATTCAAATGAAGGTCGAACCGAACTCTACCTACGCGCATTTGTACAAGTTGGGGGCAGCGGGCACGGTCAGTCTCAAGCAATTCATTCTCGACCATGGCTGGATTCTGCCATCGAGCAGCAACGAGTTGAGAAACCTACTGAATTACCTCCAGCGCCCCATGCTCCCGGTGCAAGTATTTGGCGATTGCGGCGGCGCGATGTCATGGCCGCAACCGACTCCTCATGAGCAGCTGTTGGGCGCCTATTACCATCCGGTGCAGACACTGGAAATGCCTGATGGCTCCGAACTGTTCGGTTTGTTGACATCAAAGCTGTCGCTCAGCCAAACCGAAGCCGTTGATCCGAAACAGGTGATCCGTGCCTTGCTTGATTCTCCGGCCGGCCAGGAGGTCGGGCGCGTGCTGCACGATAAATTTGGCACCGTGCCGATGCCCGATGGTGACACCGACTGGCTCCTGACGGCATTGCAGGTTTCTCTAGACCGAGAGAGTGTTCTGGGTCAACAGCCTCCACCCCGCAACCGAGTGGCCGGGTTCGATCTGGCGGATAGCCGCTTCTGGGGCAAGCCGCCTTCGGTGGTCGTGGCCGGACTCACCGAACATCTCAAGAAGTTGAACCGCGCGAGCGAATCCATGGCGCCAACGGCAGCCTATCTACTGCTCGCCCGCAAAGCCCCGCAGTTTCTGGTCAAGGGCGTCCCGCCTGGCGTGGTGTATGGTTCCCACAGTTGGGCCAGCCTGTGCACGGCGGTTGCACGTATCGAAGCACAGGCTCCGGGGAGCGCCGCCGCCATGAACTACGGGCAGGTTATGGCCTTCGACAACGTAGCCCCCGTCACTCTGGCTGATCAAATAGTAGAGCGACATGCGCAGAATGAGGCGATCATCGACTGGGCCGTATGTCATAGCATCATTCCTGCCAATCCCTCTGGTCACTACACGCCAGAACAAATGCTGCGGATCAGGAGCGCCTTCGACGAAGAGGTAAGCCGACTGGCCCAGGCATCGGCGGTCCAGCGGGCCGACATCCCCAGCCGCAAACAGGTCGCCGTGGATTGGCTAAAAGAAGCGTTTGGCGCCGATACGGATTACGAGAAAAAATGTATTTACCCCGAGCCATCGCTCAATGACTTCCCCGGTCCTTACTCGGTGGCAGACCTGGTTATTGAAGGCAAGTTATTGTACGCACCTGTTATAACCCTACCCAGGCATTCGTTCAGAGCGGCGGTGTTCCGCGAGGTGACCGTTCAGTGGAAGTCAACGGATCCGGGCGTGCCCATCGCCCAGATTGTCAGCCAGGCGAAAACCCTGACGTTGCCTGACCTCAATCAACGGTTCGAGGCTAAGGCCAACGAGCATCTGGATCAGCTCGAAGTCAGCTCCTTTGACGCCATCGTACACATGCTGACCAACTTGCCCCTGGAAGACCGGGAGTTCATCGAATATGGCAAGGTCGAGGTCTACCGTGAGGAGTTGATCCATCATCAGCCCTTGTCCTTTCCCTATTGGCGCCGTGGGCAGCCGGACGGGCAAAAGCCGTTGCTCGTCCGTGCCGAACGCGAGGGCAACATCAGGTTTTACGAAGTAAATCCCAATCAACACAAGATTATCCCGAGACCCGACCTTGAGCGCGATTTCAGGGTGGGACACAGCGCGTTCAAGTACCGCTACGAACTGCATCCCAAGCCAATCGATGATGACAAGATCAAGGTGACGAACTATGCGGATATTCCGCGGGATCGACGCTATATCGAAAAGGTGTCGATTGCTCCAGAGGACGAGCAGCGTTTCGCCGAACGCCCGGGTATTTCTGACATTCCCAAGACGTCCGGCAGTACTCGAACCTTTCGTATCGCCCAACTGGTGCGGGACAATATGTACGATCAGGTACGCGAGAAGCTCCTCAAAGAGGCTAAAGGCCTGACGACCTTTGAAAGTGAAGTCCCGTTCATTCGCAAATTTCGCGATTTTTTGCTCAATCTCATCCCCCTGCGCTCGGCCATTGTCAACTTCAGTCGTGGCAATATTGGCGGCGGGATTCAGGATCTGTTTTTCGATACGTTGGGGTTTGTCATCGCCGGCGCGTCAGCGGCGGGGCAGGCCGGGCGAGTTATCAACACTGCCGGTTCGGCGACCTCCAAGGCCTGGCGCGTGGGCTCCATTATCGGGCGCGGTGCCATCGGCGCACTGAGTCCGATTCCCGGCGTCGAGAACGCTGTCGCGGGGGTGGGCCGCTCGGGAATCGCCAGCGCGTCTCGCGCCCGAGCTGTGATTAATCGCGTTCGTGGCGCTACGGGGCACTATGACCTGCTCAAAACCAGCAAGCATTTCGATGCCGCGGCAACAGGCACTTATAAGGTAGGAGGGGAAATCGTCGAGGGCTCTGCCGTTCTGCACCACGGCAAATGGTATCCCTACTCTCCCGCATCCGGGCGCCCCTATGGCGCGGCGATAGACGATTTCACCCCCTCGTTGCGCGCCGGTGGCGAGCACCTGGAAAGCTGGCAAGGCGCCGCACCTGTATTGTCCGAGCAGTCCAGGCGCATTCGCGAAAGCTTCAAATCCCTCAGCCAAAAACTTAAGGAGGGGCCCCACAATGCAGAATTCAGCCACGGCTACGGCAAGGGTGACCCACACAGCATCAAGGGGTTTTCACCCAAGCTGAACTCTGAGCAGGTCATGAAGCTGGCACAGACCCAGGGGCTGACGCCTGCGCAGGTGGGCACGCTGGTGCGCCAGCAGGAACGCCTTGCGGTGCAGCATGCGTTCAGTGGCGTAAAACAGGCGCAGTCGCTCATTGATGCGGCCGGCGGTACTTTCACCCCCAACCCACAGCTGTTTTACTTCAGCCAAGTCGATTCGCTTTCGCAAGGCCAATGTGCGGCGCTTTCAAGAATCATGGCCTCTGCAATGGAACAGGGAAAAGCTCAAACGCTGGTTGAAAACATGTTCAGCGTCGCTGCGCACCCCACACATCCGGCGTCCACGGCATTTACTAAAACGCTGTACGACGCACAAAAACAACTGGGTAGCCCGACGGTTTTCCATGCCGGTAACCCCGTACGGCAAATCTCCCATCATGAACTGATCGCCGAGCTGGGCCGTGCCGACACGTCCATGACCCTGATGATCGATTCGCCAGGACACGCGATGATGGCTGGGGTGAAGGTTGAGGGTAGCCACAAGCAGTTCTTCTTCTATGACCCCAACCTGGGTATTGCCAGTTTTCCAACCCAAGAGGCCATGGAACAGGGCTTGAAAGCGTTGTTTACCCAGAAAAAACCGGCCGTCCCTTACCGCACCTATAGCAACAACCCTGACCGGCTCGAATTCAAGGTCAGTCGCCATGATGAGGGTTGGACGAGCAAGGCGAGCATTCATGAAACGTCGATCAAGCAGTTGTACGAGAAACCTGTCGATACGTCGGTAACGAACACCGGCCAGCAAGTGACCAAGACCATTCCAGTGGAACCCGCTCGCATTTACGTACCCGTCACGGAAGCGGCTCAAAGCCAAGATGCCCATTCGGTGCTGTATACCCGTGGTATCAGCGATTGCACGGCATTGGTGGTGCTGACCGATCTGAAAGACGGGATTTATCACAAGCGCACCCTGATACACCTGCAAGGCGGCGTGGCCGATCCACAGATGCTGCCGTTGTTGAAACAGCTGGATGCATCGCTGGCAGGCGGTGGCAAAGTTATCTTCATCGGTGGTGATAGCGCACGCAGTGCCCAGGGCCTGGCCAGTTCCTTGAAGCAAACACTCGGAGATAGCCAGCCGCTGCTGGACATCATCAACAGGCAGCCTCAATCGACGGTATTGGCCACCGCATCCGGTATCGATGTGAAACCCGATGGGACGTTTGATCTGATAGAAGGCCTGCACCCCACGCAGGTGCTGGATGCCGCGGCGAAAAAACAGGTCTACGATCGAATCGATTGATTCGGAAAGAGGCGTGGGCTGGATTAATCAGCCCACGCGTCAGGTTCTGATCATTTCTCGGACTTTGGCGGTCAGCAGGTCGAAGGTGAAGGGCTTGGTGATCAACTGCATCCCCGGGTCGAGAAAACCGCCGCGTACCGCCGCATGTTCGGCGTATCCGGTAATGAACAGCACCTTGAGTTCCGGGCGGATCTGCCGGCCGATTTCCGCCAGTTGCCGGCCGTTCATACCGGGTAAGCCAACATCGCTGATCAACAGGTCAATACGCTGGTCCGACTCGATGATCGGCACTGCCGTATCGGCGTCGCCGGCTTCGACAAACCCATACCCCAGCTCCTTGAGCACCGCACTGACCAGCACCCGTACCGCCGGGTCATCCTCGACAATCAGCACAGTTTCACCGGCATTGGCAAACGGCAGCAGCGCAGGGTTGGCCGCCTCGACCTGAGCGATTTCGCCGAGGAAGCGCGGCAGGAACAGGCTCACGGTGGTGCCTTTGCCGACTTCACTGTGAATCGTCACATGCCCATGGGACTGGCGGGCAAAACCGTAAATCATCGATAAGCCCAGCCCGGTGCCCTGGCCGATCGGCTTGGTGGTAAAAAACGGGTCGAACACCCGGCTCAAGAGGGTTTCCGGAATGCCGCAGCCTGTGTCGCTGACGCTCAGCTCCACGTAATCACCGGGTCTCAACGTGCCATAAGCGGCAGTAAACACGCTGTCGAGGTGACGATTGGTGGTTTCGACCATCAACTGACCGCCATTAGGCATGGCATCCCGGGCATTGATCACCAGGTTGAGAAGGGCGCTTTCCAATTGGTTGGGGTCCGCTTCAGCGGTCCACAGTTCATGGGTCAGGCGCATGTCCAGGGCGATGCTTTCGTTGATGCTGCGCTGCAACAACTCACCCATGGAACTGACCAGTTGGTTGATCTCCACAGGCTTGGAGTCCAACGACTGGCGACGGGAAAAGGCCAGTAGGCGATGGGTCAGGCCGGCAGCGCGGTTGGCCGAGGTCACGCCCAAGTCGATCAGGCTGTCGAGGTCGTCCAGCTTGCCCCGTGCCACGCGACGTCGCAGCAGCTCCAGGCTGCCGATGATGCCGGTGAGCATGTTGTTGAAGTCATGGGCGATGCCGCCGGTCAATTGGCCCACCGCTTCCATTTTCTGCGACTGGCGCAATGCATCCTCGTTATAACGCAGCTGGGCGGTACGTTCTTCGACCTGCTGTTCCAGGGTTTCCAGGGTACTTTGCAGGCGCCGTTCGCTTTCGCTCAAGTCGATCAGGCGGTCGCGCGCTTCGTATTGCCGGCGTCGACCGCGCAGGGCGGCGCTGACCATACTGATCAGGGTGACCGGATGAAACGGCCGCTCCAGGAAAGTTACGTTGCCCAGCAGGCCGCTCAGGTGTGACGAGCCGTTCTGCTCGCTGCCACCGTGATGGGTCATCAGCACGATCGGCAGGTCAGACCAGGCCGGCTGTTGGTGCAGATACTCCAGCAGCGGGTCCAGCTCAACGCCGCGTAAGGCTTCGGCCGCGATCACCAGCAAGCCGGCACCTTGCTCCAGCGCGTCGCACAGGTGGGCCAGGTTGTTGGCAACGATTCCGCTGTAGCCGGCTTCGTTGAGCATCATCAGCGCCAGGGTGCTGTCGCGTCCCAAAGGCGCGAGGATAATCGCGCGCTCGGAGACCGGGTTCGGGTCGGCCACTAGCCCTCATCCTTGAGCAGAGGCGAACCGGCACCCAGGTAGGTGGGAATGCCGCGCAGTACGCCCTGGAAGTTGTCCAGCGGTTCGCCTACGGTCATGCCACGGCTACCGATACGGTATTCACGGATGGTCGATTCATGGGAGCCGGTGCGCTTCTTGATGATCGAGATCGCCCGGCGCACTTTGCCCAGCGCTTCGAAGTAGCGCAGCAAAATCACAGTGTCGGCCAGATAAGTGATGTCCACCGGCGCCTGCATGTCGCCGACCAGGCCATGCTGGGCCACGGTCATGAAGGTGGCTGCGCCGCGTCGGTTGAGGTACAGCAGCAACTCGTGCATGTGCAGGATCAGCGCATTTTCTTCCGGCATCGCGGCCTGGTAGCCGTTGACGCTGTCGATCACCACGGTCTTGATCCCGCGCTCATCCACACAGCGCCGTACGCGGTGGGAGAACTCGCCGGGCGACAACTCCGCGGCGTCCACCTGTTCGATCAGCAGGTTACCGGTAGCTTGCAGCGCCGCCAGGTCGATGCCCATGTTTTTCATGCGTTCGAACAGCAGGCCCAGTTCTTCATCAAAGATGAAGAGGGCGGCTTTCTCGCCACGGGCCACGGCGGCGGCAGCGAAAATCATCGAGATCAGCGATTTACCCGTACCGGCCGGGCCGAGAATCAGGCTGCTGGAGCCGGTCTCGATACCGCCGCCCAACAGCGAGTCCAGTTCCCTGATGCCACTGGTCAAGGTTTGACGGCTGTAGCCACCCCGATGTTCGGCAGCGACGAGGCGCGGGAACACCTGCACGCCGCCTTGCATGATGGTGAAGTCATGGAAGCCGCCGCGGTATTTCTGGCCACGGTACTTCACCACCCGCACCCGACGCCGTTCAGCGCCGTAGTTGGGGGTCAGTTCTTCCAGTCTAATCACCCCGTGGGCCACGCTGTGCACGGTTTTGTCGAGGGATTCGGTGGTCAGGTCGTCCAGTAGCAGGACGGTGGCGTCGTAGCGCACGAAGTAATGCTTGATGGCCAGGATCTGCCGGCGATAGCGCAGGGAGCTTTGGGCCAGCAGGCGTATCTCGGACAGGCTATCGACCACCACGCGGGTGGGCTTGACCCGTTCCACCACTTCGAAGATCTGCCGGGTCGCTTCGCCCAGTTCCAGGTCCGAGGAATACAGCAGGCTCTGCTGGTGCTCGGCGTTGAGCAAACTCTCGGGTGGGGTCAGTTCGAAGATATGGATGTTGTCATCCAGGTCCCAGCCGTGGGACTTGGCGCCCTGGCGCAATTCGCGCTCGGTCTCGGACAAGGTGATGTACAGCGAACGCTCACCGTTTTTGGCTCCGGCCTGCAGGAAGTGAAGGGCCACGGTGGTCTTGCCGGTCCCCGGCTCACCTTCCAGCAGGAACAGGTGGCTACGCGATAGCCCCCCGGAAAGAATGTCATCAAGACCTTCGATCCCGGTGGCGGCTTTGTCGTTTAACAGCGCATTGGATGTAGACAAGAAGTACCCTCAAGTCACGTACAAGTAGAGGTGCGCGCCGCTCGGGGCGCGCCATATTTACTTGACCGTAGTGGCACGTGGCGGTTCAACGCTTGTTGAGATTTGTACAACGAGAATTTGGTTTTACAAGTTTTTGGAGTCGACTACAGGCCTTGCTGCAACGCGGGGTCGTCCGGATTCTGCTGTTCAAGCTGCGCCAGCAACACCTGCACATTCTGCAACTGACCGGTTTCTTTCCAGTAGTTGATCAGCAACACCCGGGCTTTGCGATTGGCGGGGTGGCGCTGGACGATCTCTTCCAACTGGCGTTGGGCGGCTTCCAGTTCTTCCTGGGCATGCAGGGTGGTGGCCAGGTCGTAGCGGTAATCCTGATTGTCCGGCTCCAGTTCCACAGCCTTGGACAATCCGAGCAGTGCGTACGGGCGTTCACCATGGTGCAGCAGCCACATGCCCAGGGCGTGTTGCAGGTAGGCCGACTCCGGGTGAGCCGCCAATTGGCGCGCCAGCAGTTGGCGGGATTCTTCGGTCTTGCCTTGTTTATCCAGCAGCTCAATTTGCGCGACCACCGCTTGCAGGTTGTCCGGCTGCAGGCGGATGGCTTGCTCCAAGGCGTTTTGTGCGTCTGGCAACAGGGCGCTGTGAATATAGAGGCGCGCCAGTTGAATCCAGCCCTCGGCGGTTTCGGGTTGGCCCTTGAGCTTTTTCACGAATTCATCGAGTACTTGCTGCAAGGGCCCAAAGTACAAGCCCAGGGTGTCCGGCGAGAGGCCGAGCAACGCGTTGGCGGCGGCGAAGCGCACGTCTTGTTCCGGGTCATCCAATACAGGGCCAAGCAACAAAGTGCGCTGGCCGGTGGGCACCAGGCCGACAATGCTGTGGATCGCGGCTTCGCGTACCAGCGGGGCATCGTTGGCCAGGTCTTTATCCGCCAGTTTCAACGCCTGGGGGCTTGGGTAGTTGGGCAATTCGGCGTGCAGCGCGGCGCGGCGCTCGGGCGAAAGGTCGGGGCGGCCCAACTGTTGATACAGCACGCGAGCGGCTCCCGGCTCACCGTTATGCGCCTGGCGCAGGGCCTTGGCGTAACCATGGGCAATCGCCGGTGGCACGGTCACTTGGGGGGAGCGGGAGAAAAACCAGGTGATGAGCACAATAGACAACAGGGCGCACAGGCCGATGAGGGCGTAACGGCGTGACTTTGACATGCAGGCGTCCAAAAGCTGGGGCAGCTATCGCAAAGCCACCAGCTTCGGTCAGACCACGGCGAGTGTCAAACCCGCATCAGGTGAGCACGTACTCAACGGGTTCCAGGGGCGGGGGCAGGTCGGTTTCGCCCAAGGCGGCGCGGACCTCCCGTTCCAGCGTGCGCAAGATGGCGTTGCACGGCAGGTCGTTCTCGTCGAAACCGAAGGGGTCTTCCAGGTCATCGCCAATTTCGTCCAGGCCAAAAAACGTGTAGCTGACGATGGCGGTGAACACCGGCGTCAACCAGCCCAGCGGCTCGGCCATGGCAAACGGCAGCAGGATGCAGAACAGGTAGATGGTGCGGTGCAGCAGCAGGGTGTAAGGGAAGGGCAGCGGCGTGTGCTTGATCCGCTCGCACGAAGCCTGCACTTGGCTGAGGCTGACCAGCCGGGCTTCCAGTTGGGTGTAGCGCCACTCACTGATCACGCCTTGCTCGGTCAACTCCGAAAAGCGTGCGCCGAGCCTTTGCAAGACCTGATCGGGCAGGTTCGGATGCCCTTGATCGACCGGGGTCCAGGGCGTGATAGCACGGGTTTCATCCTCCAGGCGCAAGCGCGCGATCAGCCCATGGGCAAACCCGCAGAGCCCGCGCAAAACGCCGGCACGCTCAGGCGTATCACCAAGCACCTGAGTCTCGCGGATCAACGAGCGCACATCGATGATCATTTGCCCCAATTGCTTGCGCCCCTCCCACCAGCGGTCATAGCAGGCGTTGTTGCGAAAGCTCATGAAGATCGACAGCGACAGGCCCAGCAACGTGAACGGCGTGGCGTTGACCTTGGAAAAGTAGGCCGGGTGCCAGGTTTCTACCAGCACGATCACCGAAGCCAGCAGGGTCACCAGCAGGCTGCGCAGGGCAATGCGCTTGGCAATTGAACCCTTGAGGGAAAACAGGATACCCAGGAGGTTGGGTTTGGGACGGACAATCATCGAGGGGCTTCTTATGTGGCGCAGGCCCTCAGGTTAGAAGCTGGCACTCGCGACGTCCAATCGCTTGGGCCAACCCATTGATAAGCGCGCTCAATGATTGGCCAAACCAGTCAGCCATGTTGAAAGCTTTGACCATTGCCGCTGCGCCGCTCTAGAGCGACTATTTCCGCGATTCGTGTGATGCAAAATGTCCTGAAAATAAAAATACAGAAGGATTTGAAGCAATGCGTGAGTATTTGGCTGCCACTACCGAGTTCGATTACCAGCACACCGTCGACGCCGCGCTGGCCGGCACCCTGCAGGGCCTCAATGCCTGCGTGGAGTGTTGCGATCGCCACGCGCTGCCGGGGCGCATCGCCTTGTTCTGGGAGGGCAAGGACGGCCGCAGCGCCACGTCCACCTTCACCGAGTTACAGGACCAGGCCTCACGTTTTGCCAATTTCCTCCTGGCCCAAGGCGTCAAGCGCGGCGACAAGGTGGCCGGCCTGCTGCCGCGCACGGCCGAACTGCTGGTGGTGGTGTTGGCCACTTGGCGCATCGGTGCCGTGTATCAACCGCTGTTTACCGCCTTTGGCCCCAAGGCCATCGAACACCGCCTGGGCAGCTCGGGGGCCAAGTTGGTGGTCAGCGACGCGGTGAACCGGCCCAAGCTCGCCGAAGTCGAGGGCTGCCCGACCATCGTCACCGTCGCCGGGCCCAAAGGCGAAGGCATCGTGCGCGGCGACTACAGTTTCTGGGCCGAGTTGCCCAACCATTCCAACGATTGCGCGCCGGTGCTGCTGGGCGCCGATGACCCGTTTCTGCTGATGTTCACCTCGGGCACCACCGGCCCGTCGAAGGCGCTGTCGGTGCCGCTCAAGGCGATCGTTGCGTTCCAGAGCTACACCCGCGACGCCGTGGACCTGCGCCCCGAAGACGCGTTCTGGAACGTTGCCGACCCGGGCTGGGCCTATGGCATTTATTTCGGCGTGACCGGCCCACTGTCCATGGGCCACCCGATTACGTTCTACGATGGCCCGTTCACCCTGGAAAGCACTTGCCGGGTGATCAACAAATACGGGATCACCAACCTTACCGGCTCGCCGACCGCGTACCGCCTGCTGATTGCCGGTGGCGAGCAGTTCGCTCAGTCGATCAAGGGCAAGCTGCGTATCGTCAGCAGCGCCGGCGAACCCCTGAACCCGGAAGTGATCCGCTGGTTTGCCGACAACCTCGGCGTGACCATCCACGACCACTACGGCCAGACCGAACTGGGCATGGTGCTGTGCAATCACCATGGGCTGGAGCACCCGGTGCACGTTGGTTCGGCGGGTTTTGCCTCGCCGGGCCATCGCATCGTGGTACTGGACGACGACTATCAAGAACTGCCGGCCGGGGTGCCCGGCATCCTGGCCATCGACCGTGAGCAATCACCGATGTGCTGGTTCGCCGGCTACGACGGCGTGAAGACCAAGGCCTTCGTCGGCAAGTACTACCTCAGCGGCGACACCGTGGAGCTGAACCCCAACGGCAGCATCAGCTTTGTAGGGCGCAGCGATGACGTGATCACCACCTCCGGCTACCGGGTCGGCCCGTTCGACGTGGAAAGCGCCCTGGTGGAGCACCCAGCGGTGATCGAAGCGGCCGTGGTAGGCAAACCCTGCCCGCAACGCACCGAGCTGGTGAAAGCCTTTGTGGTGATCAATGCGCACTACCGCGCCTCCGAGGAACTCGCCGAAGAGCTGCGCCAACACGTGCGCAAGCGCCTGGCGGCGCACGCGTATCCCCGCGAAATCGAATTCGTCAGCGACTTGCCCAAGACCCCGAGCGGCAAGCTGCAACGCTTTATTTTACGCAATCAGGAAATCGCCAAGGCGGCGGTGGCCTGACCTTTTTTCAAGGACACTATGATGCAAATCCAAAACAAGGTTTTTCTGGTCAGCGGCGGTGCTTCGGGCCTCGGCGCGGCAACTGCCGAGATGCTGGTCGCGGCCGGCGCCAAGGTGATGCTGGTGGACATGAACGCCGACGCAGTAGCGGCCAAGGCCAAACAGCTGGGGGATAACGCACGCAGTGCAGTCGCCGATATCAGCCAGGAAGCCGCTGCCGAAGCCGCCGTGCAGGCCACTGTCGCCGCCTTTGGTGGGCTGCACGGCCTGGTCAACTGCGCCGGCGTGGTGCGCGGCGAAAAAATCCTCGGCAAGAACGGCCCCCACGGGCTGACCAGCTTTGCCCAGGTGATCAACGTGAACCTGATCGGCAGTTTCAACCTGTTGCGGCTGGCTGCTGCTGCCATCGCGGAAACCGAAGCGAATGCCGATGGCGAGCGCGGCGTGATCATCAACACCGCCTCGGTGGCCGCGTTCGACGGGCAGATCGGCCAGGCGGCGTATTCGGCCTCCAAAGGCGCGATTGCCAGCCTGACCCTGCCTGCTGCCCGCGAGCTGGCGCGCTTCGGCATCCGCGTCATGACCATCGCTCCGGGTATCTTTGAAACGCCGATGATGGCCGGCATGACCCCTGAGGTACGTGACTCCCTGGCGGCCGGCGTGCCATTTCCGCCACGCCTGGGCAAGCCTGCCGAGTACGCCGCGCTGGTGCGACACATCATTGAAAACAGCATGCTCAATGGCGAGGTGATCCGTCTCGACGGTGCCTTGCGCATGGCAGCCAAGTAAGGAGCACACCCCATGAGCGATCCGATTGTTATTGTCAGCGCCGTCCGCACGCCAATGGGCGGTTTCCAGGGCGACCTCAAGGGCCTGACCGCGCCGCAGTTGGGTGCTGCGGCCATCCGTGCGGCGGTCGAGCGCGCCGGAATTGCCAGCGACGCGGTCGATGAAGTGCTGTTCGGCTGCGTACTGCCAGCGGGCCTCGGCCAGGCACCGGCGCGGCAAGCCGCGTTGGGCGCCGGCCTGGATAAATCCACGCGCTGCACCACCCTCAACAAAATGTGCGGCTCAGGCATGGAGGCGGCGATCCTGGCCCACGACTCGCTGCTGGCCGGCAGTGTCGAGGTGGTAATTGCCGGTGGCATGGAGAGCATGTCCAACGCGCCGTATCTGCTCGACCGCGCGCGCAGCGGCTACCGCATGGGCCACGGCAAGGTGCTGGACCATATGTTCCTCGACGGACTGGAAGACGCCTACGACAAGGGCCGCCTGATGGGCACCTTTGCCGAGGACTGCGCGGTGCACAACGGCTTCAGTCGCGAAGCCCAGGACGCGTTTGCCATTGCCTCCCTGACCCGTGCACAGGAGGCGATCAACCACGGCAGCTTCGCCGCCGAAATCGTGCCCGTGCAGGTCACCGTGGGCAAAGAGCAAAAAACCATCCTGCATGACGAGCAGCCGCCCAAAGCCAAGATCGACAAGATCGCCAGCTTGAAGCCGGCCTTTCGCGAAGGCGGTACGGTCACGGCAGCCAACTCAAGCTCGATTTCCGACGGTGCGGCGGCTTTGCTGCTGATGCGTCAGTCCGAGGCGCAAAAGCGTGGCCTCAAGCCGCTGGCGGTGATTCATGGGCACGCCGCATTTGCCGATGAGCCAGGGCTGTTCCCGGTGGCGCCGGTGGGCGCGATCCGCAAGCTGATGAGCAAGACTGGCTGGAACCTGGGTGAAGTGGACCTGTTTGAGATCAACGAAGCCTTCGCCGTGGTCAGCCTGGTGACCATGAGCAAGCTGGAAATCCCTCACGCCAAGGTCAATATCCACGGTGGCGCCTGCGCCCTGGGCCATCCGATCGGCGCCTCAGGCGCACGCATTCTGGTGACGCTGCTCTCGGCCTTGCGCCAAAAAGGCCTCAAACGCGGCGTTGCCGCCATCTGCATCGGCGGTGGTGAAGCCACGGCCATGGCCGTCGAATGCCTGTATTAAGGACTCACCCCCATGCTGCCCAATGACGAACAACTGCAAATCAGCGACGCGGCCCGGCAATTTGCCCAGGAACGCCTCAAACCCTTCGCCGCGGAGTGGGACCGTGAGCACCGCTTTCCCAAGGAGGCCATCGGCGAGATGGCCGAACTGGGCTTTTTCGGCATGCTGGTGCCGGAACAGTGGGGCGGTTGCGATACCGGCTACCTGGCCTATGCCATGGCCCTGGAAGAAATCGCGGCCGGTGACGGGGCGTGCTCGACCATCATGAGCGTGCACAACTCGGTGGGGTGTGTGCCGATCCTCACGTTCGGCAACGACTACCAGAAAGAGCACTTCCTCAAGCCCCTGGCCAGCGGTGCCATGCTCGGCGCCTTCGCGTTGACCGAGCCGCAAGCCGGTTCCGATGCCAGCAGCCTGAAAACCCGCGCGCGCCTGGACGGCGAGCACTACGTGCTCAACGGCTGCAAGCAGTTCATCACCTCCGGGCAGAACGCCGGCATCGTGATTGTGTTTGCCGTGACCGACCCTGCGGCGGGTAAGCGCGGGATCAGCGCGTTTATCGTGCCTACCGATTCGCCGGGTTATACCGTGGCGCGGGTCGAAGACAAGCTCGGCCAGCATGCGTCCGACACTTGCCAGATCCTGTTCGAGGACGTGAAGGTGCCGGTGGCCAACCGCCTGGGCGAAGAGGGCGAAGGCTACAAGATCGCCCTGGCCAACCTGGAAGGCGGCCGCGTCGGTATCGCCTCGCAATCGGTGGGCATGGCCCGCGCCGCCTTTGAAGCAGCCCGCGACTACGCCCGTGAGCGCGAAAGTTTCGGCAAGGCGCTGATCGAACACCAGGCCGTGGCCTTTCGCCTGGCGGACATGGCCACGCAAATCGCCGTGGCCCGGCAGATGGTGCACTACGCCGCCGCCCTGCGTGACAGTGGCCGGCCGGCGCTGGTGGAAGCCTCCATGGCCAAGCTGTTTGCCTCGGAAATGGCCGAGAAAGTCTGTTCGGCCGCCTTGCAAACCCTGGGCGGTTACGGTTACCTGAGCGACTTCCCGTTGGAGCGCATCTACCGCGATGTGCGGGTTTGCCAGATCTACGAAGGCACCAGCGATATTCAACGCATGGTCATCTCACGCAATCTCTAAGGAGCCGATACATGAGTTACGAGACCATCCTGCTTGACGTCCAGGGCCGTGTCGGCCTGATCACCCTCAACCGTCCGCAGGCGCTGAACGCCCTCAACGCGCAACTGGTCAGCGAACTGAACCAGGCGCTGGACGGCCTGGAAGCCGACCCGCAAATCGGCTGCATCGTGTTGACCGGTTCGAAGAAGGCCTTTGCCGCCGGTGCCGACATCAAGGAAATGGCCGAGCTGACGTACCCGCAGATCTACCTCGACGACCTGTTCAGCGACAGCGACCGCGTGGCTAACCGCCGCAAGCCGATCATTGCCGCCGTCAACGGTTTTGCCCTGGGCGGCGGCTGTGAACTGGCGTTGATGTGTGACTTTATCCTCGCAGGCGACGGCGCCAAGTTCGGCCAGCCGGAAATCAACCTCGGCGTGCTGCCGGGCATGGGCGGCACCCAGCGCCTGACCCGCGCCGTGGGCAAGGCCAAGGCCATGGAAATGTGCCTGACCGGGCGCTTTATCGATGCAGTGGAAGCAGAGCGTTGCGGCATCGTGGCCCGTATCGTGCCAGCCGATGAGCTGTTGGACGAAGCGTTGAAAGTTGCCACCCTGATCGCCGGCAAATCGGTGCCGATCAGCATGATGGTCAAGGAAAGCGTGAACCGTGCCTTTGAGGTGAGCCTGTCTGAAGGCGTTCGCTTTGAACGCCGCGTGTTCCATGCCGCGTTCGCGACCCAGGACCAGAAGGAAGGCATGGCCGCATTCGTTGCCAAGCGCGCGCCCGACTTCAAAGACCAATAACCCGCCCCACCCACATAGTAGGAGCTGGCTTGCCGGCGATGCAGACACCTCGGTTTATCAGGGATACCGAGGCGATTCCATCGCAGGCAAGCCAGCTCCCACAGTGGAGAGTGGTTTTCCAGGCCCCGCAATTCTCCTGTAGGAGCCGGCTTGCCGGCGATGCAGACACCTCGGTTTATCAGGGACACCGAGGCGATTCAATCGCCGGCAAGCCGGCTCCTACAGTTGGTAGTGTTTGAGCTCCCGGGCAATCACCATCCGCTGAATCTCGCTGGTGCCTTCGTATATCTGCGTGATCCGCGCATCCCGGTAGTAGCGCTCCACCGGGTAATCCTCCAGATACCCATAGCCGCCATGAATCTGCATCGCCGAGGAGCAGACCTTTTCGGCCATCTCTGAAGCAAACAATTTGGCCTGGGACGCTTCCGACAGGCACGGCTTGCCAGCACTGCGTAGGCGCGCAGCATGCAGGATCAGCAGGCGTGCGGCATTGAGTCGGGTCTGCATGTCGGCCAACAGGTTGGCGACGCTCTGGTGTTCGATGATCGCCTGGTTGAACTGCACACGGTCGCGGGCGTAAGCCAACGCAGCCTCGAAGGCCGCGCGAGCGATGCCCAGGGCCTGGGCGGCAATGCCGATACGACCACCTTCCAGGTTGGACAGGGCGATGGCCAGGCCTTTGCCACGCTCACCCAGCAGGTTGGCTTCCGGCACGGTGCATTGGTTGAGGGTGACGGCGCAGGTGTCTGACGCCCGAATACCCATCTTGTGTTCCGTGCGGTCGACCACAAAACCTGGGGTGTTGGTCGGCACCAGGAACGCCGAGATACCTTTCTTGCCCAGGTCCGGGTCGGTGACCGCAAACACGATGGCCAGCTTGGCGCGCTTGCCGTTGCTGACAAACTGCTTGGCGCCGTTGATCACCCATTGGCCGTCGCGCAATTCGGCGCGGGTGCGCAGGTTATGCGCCTCGGAACCGGCTTGGGGCTCAGTGAGGCAAAAGCAGCCAATGGCCTGGCCACTGGCGAGGTCGGCCAGCCAAGTCTGTTTCTGTTCGGTGGTGCCGTAGTTGAGGATCGGCCCGCAACCCACTGAATTATGGATACTCATGAGGGCGCCGGTAGCACCGTCGCCGGCTGAAATCTCTTCCACCGCCAGGGCATACGCCACGTAGTCGACATAGGTGCCGCCCCATTCTTCAGGGACCACCATGCCCAACAGGCCCAGCTCCCCCATCTTGGCGACCAGCCCATCGTCGATCCAGCCGGCTTTTTCCCAGGCCTGGGCGTGAGGGGCGATTTCGCCACGGGCAAAGTCGCGCGCCATGTCGCGGATCATCACTTGTTCTTCTGTGTATTCAATGTCTTGCATGGCTTAGTGAACCTTCTGCGCGAAGTCGTGAAAGAAGCTCTCGACGTGGGTGGCGTCCAATCCGTGCAGCGTGGGCGGATTCCAGTGCGGGGTTTTGTCCTTGTCGATGATCAAGGCGCGAACGCCTTCGATCAGGTCGCCACGCTCGAACCACTGGCGATCCAGGTGCAGTTCCAGGGCAAAACAGTGTTCCAGCGGCAGGCGGCGGCCACGGCGCAGCATTTCCAGGGTGACGGCCATGGCCAAGGGGGAGCGGGTTTGCATCAGGTCGGCGGTGGCCAGTGCCCACTCATGGCTGTCGGCGATGGTGACGGCGCGCAATTGCTCAACGATGCTCGGCACGTCCGGCAAGGCGAAAAAATGGTCGATGACGGGGCGCAGCGCGGCCAGCGGCGCGTCCGGCAGTTGTTGCACGGCAAGCTTGGCGAGTACGCCTTGCAGGTCTTTTAGGGGAGAGTCGTGCCACTGCAGGCGGTCGAGCTTCTGGTCCAACTCGGCGAGCCTGGCGCTTTCCAGGTACCAGTCGGCCAACCCGCAATACAGGGCATCTGCGGCACGAATCTGCACGCCGGTCACGCCCAGGTAAATGCCCAGCTCACCCGGAATGCGCGGCAGGAAGTAGCTGCCGCCCACGTCAGGGAAATACCCGATGGCCACTTCCGGCATCGCCAGGCGGCTGCGCTCGGTGACAACGCGCAGGTCGGCGCCTTGCACCAGGCCCATGCCGCCGCCGAGGACAAACCCGTCCATCAGGGCCAGCACCGGTTTGCGGTAATGGTGGATAGCCAGGTCGAGGGCGTATTCCTCGACGAAGAAGTCTTGGTGCAGGGTGTCGCCACCTTTGAAACTGTCGTACAACGAGCGAATATCGCCCCCGGCACAGAAGGCTTTTTCGCCGGCACCGCGCAGGACCACGGCGTACACCTGCGGGTCATCGGCCCAGGCCTGCAACTGCTGGGTCAGGCTGCGCACCATCTCCAGGGTGATGGCGTTCAAGCCTGCCGGGCGATTGAGGGTGAGGTGGCCGATATGGTTGCGAACGTCGGCCAGTACCTCGTCTTGAAGAATGTCGGCGCGGCTTGCTTCGGATGAAACCTGAGCAGTCATCTCTAACTCCCTGCTTTTATTGTTCTTTATCAAGATGTTCGTAGGCGAACGCTCTCGCGATCGTACCAGTGCAAATTTGCCCCGTACAACCTTGAATCATGCAGGTCGTTTTTGCATTTTTGCAGAGGAACTCAAGCCGCCCGATGGGCCAGCACCTCACCGATGCTGCGTCGTCGCGCATGGCCTTCAGCCGCGTGGATCAGCTGCTCAAGCTCAGTGGGTTCGATGTCGTAGAACTGCTCCATTTCGGCCAACGCCAGCTTCAGGTCGGCGGCCGTGATCGTGGGGTCGGTGGCGGGCGTCGGGGTGCCCATCACCACGGCAGGCGATTCGGCAGCGCCCTTGGGATAACGCGTGCGGGTGGCATTGTTGTAGGCCAGTGCACACAGCAACAGCGCACTGGCGCCGAACATGACCGGCGCCATTTCGTACCAGCCCAGGCTGATGGAAGCCGGATCGGCCAGCACCAGGCTCATGGCCAGGCCGCCGGCGGGTGGATGCAGGCAACGCAGCCAGCAAATCAGCACCACCGTGATGCCCGCCGCAAGGCAGGCGCTGCCCAAGGTTCGCCCCAACACCCGCGCCACCAACAGCGCGACGACACTGGCACACAAGTAGCTGCCAATAATCGACCAAGGCTGCGCCAGGGCGCCCGACGACACGGCAAACAACAGCACCGCCGAGGCCCCGAGAGGGCCGAGCAGATGCAGCGCCACGTCCATGCCAAACACGTGGGCACAGGTCCAGACACTGAGCATCGTGCCCAGGGCCATGCCGATGGCGGCGCGGCTCCATTCGGCGGGGCGCGTGTTGATTGCAGCGGGTAAAAAACGAGCGAGCATTAAAAAGGGTCCATAAACAGCGGGCGAAAAAAAAGGCTTGCCTGGTTTCCCGGAAAAGCCCTTTGAAAGTTCCAACATTTGGGGGAGGAACCTGTGCAGTGTGCCGATCTGAGTGAGCGGCCACCAGTGCATATTAATGAGGGTTGAGTGCAATAATAATGAAGTTAAAGGACGGCGCCAAAGGGAATCTGACGCACGCTATGCAGATCGGGGATGTTGACCTTGCCGAGTACGCGGCAATCGGTCTCTTCGTTGAACAGGTGTTTTTGCAGGTTTTTCTTCAGCTCAGGGTCGTCAGCCAGCGGCCCTTTCAACGCCACCAGGGCGTCCCGCAAGCCCATCAGTCGTTCCAGTGCCGGCAGGGGCAAGGTCACTCGATCATCTCGCACAAAATTCTCCTCTCAGTGAAAGAGGCCATCACGGTGGGGATGGCCTACAGCATCCTTGTCGTTATGCGTTTAAAAACCTTCGGGCCTGGTGGTAGATAGTTAAGGCACTTGGTGAGCGAGTCTACATTTGGGGTCTGAGCGCCGGAAGAGGTGAGTGCCCCAGGCATTACGCATTGGGCTGTAGGATGTTTCTTGGCGATAAGAATGCAAAACGCCCACTCTTTGAGGAGTGGGCGTTCTTTCGTACAGAACCACGCAACAGCGCTATCAATGCGGCGTGGATTTGGCCAGGTGCAGCAGCACGTAAGGGTTCTTGTCGAACTCCCCGGTGAGCGTGGGAGTAATGGAGCGCAACCGAGGGTCTTGCAGCCCCTCGTAATCTTCCTGGCTCATCACCAGCCAGGCGGGACCTTGCACCGGGGCCAGCTCGGCTGGCAACTGGGTGAACAGGGGCACCCGGTCGCAGTCGAGGTTGACCATCAACTTGATGGCTTTCGCGTCTTTGCCCAGTGCATGCAGCACCACGGGCGCCGGTTGCTGGTTGATCTGTGCCTTGACCGCCAGGCTGAAGGTACGGGTGTCATACAGGCTACGCTCAAGCGGCTCAACCACCACGATGTACGTCGTCCAAATCGCCAACACGGCCGCCAGCGCAGGGCCTGCCGGGCGTAACCGCACGTTGAACACCGCCAGCAACGCGAGCACTTGAAGCACACCCAGCACGACAAACATCAGCGTCAGGCTACCCAACTGCTCTGCATAGCGGCGGCGCGCCACCAGCAAACCGATGGCCAACAGGGCAGGGAACAACGTCCAGATGCCCAGCATCAGGCCGCGCAACCCGGCAAACAAACGTCCCTGGGTGACCTGGAACGGGTACGCCGCAATGATTGCCGCCATGGGCAGCATCGGCAGTATGTAGCGGGCTTTCTTCGCCTGGGGAACCGACAGGCCGAGCATCACCAGCAAACCTGCCGCTGCGCAGTACAACACCAACTGCAGCGCAGGATCCGGCACACGTCGCCCGTTCAGCGCCACCGCCAGCAGCACCAGCAACGCCACCGGGTACGCCAGCGCGTAATTGCCGATGGAGCTGGTGAAGTAGTACAGCACGCCGCTGGAACCTTCGGTGCCATCCATGCGCCCCAGGAACTGCATGCGAATCACATCCCGCATGAAGTCTTCACCGCCGCTGAGCTTGGCCAACAGCAACAACAGGCCGACACACGCCGCCAGCAACGCCAGGGCCAGCAAGCCGAAGCTGAACAACTGGCGCCATTGGCGGTTGATGAGGTAATAGCTGCACAGCACGCCGGTGGGGATCACCAGGCCAATGGGCCCACGGATCGCAAAGCCGATGATCAGCAGCAAGAACAGCCAGTGCAGGCGCTTGCCCGCACCGAAGTGGTCGTGGGCGTAACCCAGGTAGAACACCGCCAACGCCACGGCCGCGAGCATCTGGTCAAGAGACACCGCGCGGGTTTCGCTGATGAAGGTACTGCTGAGCAGCAACATCGCCACACTCAGCAGGCCCCAACGCTGGGAGTAGGGCGCCGTGAGGCGGTACACCAGGGTGACGATCACCGCCGAAGCAATGGCCGTCGGCAGCCAGGCCGTGAAGCTGGTCACCTGCCCCAAGGGCAGGGAAAACAGCCACGTCAGCAGGGTCGAGGTGGCCAGGTAGTCGGCATAGGGCTGCCCGTACGTGGTGGGGAAAAAGCTGGGCCCATGGCGCAGCATTTCCTGGGCGAACACCACGAAACGCGAGTCGAAGCCGATGATTGCCTGGTGCCAGTTACCGGCAACGAACAGCACCAGCGCCAGGAGCCCGAGCCCCAGCGACTGGTGTCGAATCGTTGCATTGAGCAGCGGCGGATGAGCTTTGTTCACGTATCAGGCTTCCTGACCCTGCGGCACCCACTGTTGCTGAGGGATTGGCAATTCACAGGAGTCACCACGCCCAATCGGGAAGTACTTGAAGCCTTTGCGCGATAGACGCTCGCCATCGTACAGGTTGCGGCCGTCGAAGATCACCGGGGTTTTCAGGCGCTGGTGGATCAGGTCGAAGTCCGGGGCCTTGAACTGCTGCCATTCGGTGCAGACGATCAATGCATCGGCGCCGCTCAGGGCCGATTCCGGAGTGCCCAGCAGCGTCAGGCGCGATTCATCGCCGTAGATGCGCTGGGTTTCCTGCATGGCTTCAGGGTCGAAGGCACGTACATTGGCGCCGGCGGCCCACAGGGCTTCCATCAGCACGCGGCTGGGCGCATCACGCATGTCATCGGTGTTGGGCTTGAACGCCAGGCCCCACAACGCGAAGGTCTTGCCCTTCAACTCGCCTTTGAAATAGGCGTTGATGCGTTCGAACAGCTTGCTCTTCTGGCGCTGGTTGATGGCTTCGACGGCTTCCAGCAGGTCGCTGGAGCAGTTGGCCTCTTTAGCGCTGTGGATCAGGGCGCGCATGTCTTTGGGGAAGCACGAGCCGCCGTAGCCGCAGCCCGGGTAGATAAAGTGGTAGCCGATGCGCGAGTCGGCACCGATGCCCAGGCGCACGGCTTCGATGTCGGCGCCCAGGTGCTCGGCCAGTTCGGCGATCTGGTTGATAAAGCTGATCTTGGTGGCCAGCATGCAGTTGGCGGCGTACTTGGTCAGTTCGGCGCTGCGCAGGTCCATAAAGATGATGCGGTCGTGGTTGCGGTTGAACGGCGCGTACAGGTCGCGCATCACTTCGCGCACTTCTTCACGCTCGCAACCGATGATGATGCGGTCCGGGCGGCGGCAGTCGGCAACGGCCGAGCCTTCCTTGAGGAATTCCGGGTTGGAGACGATATCGAAGTCCAGGTGACGGCCGGCCACGCGCAGGTTCTTCTCGATGTGCGCGCGCAGGGTGTCGCCAGTGCCCACGGGTACGGTGGATTTTTCCACCAGGATCACCGGCTCTACACGATGACGGGACACCGCGTCGCCGACCGACAGCACGTACTTCAGGTCGGCCGAGCCGTCTTCGTCGGACGGCGTGCCCACGGCGATGAACAGCACTTCACCGTGTTCCACGGCGAGTTTTTCGTCGTGGGTGAAATGCAGGCGTCCGCTTTCCAGATTCTCTTTCACCATCGCGGCCAGCCCCGGCTCGAAGATGGTCACATGGCCTTTTTGCAGCGATTCGACCTTGTTCTTGTCTACGTCCATGCAGATGACATCGTGACCGACTTCGGCCAATACGGTGGCCTGCACCAGACCGACGTAACCACTACCAAATACACTGATTTTCATGGGGCATTCCTGGGACTTGTGGTGCTAGCACGACGAGAGTTAATAACCAGTACACCGAGGATGACCAGCGCCACCCCCAGGGTTTTCGAAAGCGAGAAATGTTCGTTGAACACCGGCAGGCTGGCAGCCAACAGGTACACCAGCGCGTAGCTGATGCTGAGCAGCGAATACGCACGGCCGAGGGGCAGATCCTTGAGCGCGCCGAGCCAGCAGAGCATCGACAGCGCATAGGCGATGATCGCCAGGATCACCACGCCCAGGGCGCCAAGGTCGATGGCATTGCTGTTGAAGGCTGTGAGCCATTCAGTCGGCAGCGGCAGGCGCGTCATGCTCCAGCGCATGCCCAACTGGGCGGCGCTGACCAGGCCGACGCTGCCCAGGGCCAGGGCAAAACCACGCGCCCGGCTCATACCTGGCGCCCCAGCAGCACGACACCAGCGATCACCAGCACCACGCCCAGCCAGTGGCGGCCATCGATGTGTTCGTGGAACACAAAGCGCGCCATCAGCGTGACCAGCACAAAGTTCAGGCTGAGCATGGGGTAGGCGATGCCCACTTCCAGGCGCTGCAATACCAGCAGCCACACCAGCAGGCCCAGGCCCAGGCAAATCAGTGCCGACCACAGCCACGGCGAGCGCAGTTTCAGCGCCAAGCCGTCGGGCTGGTCACGCCAGCTTTCTACGGCAAATTTTTGCGAAACCTGGCCCATGCAGGTGAGCAGGCAGGCACCGAGTAATAGAAGCAGGGTGATCATGGAGCGGCCTTGGGGAAGATCAGGATCACGATGTTGCCTTGCTCGTAACGCTTGCCATCCTGGGGCAGCAAGTTCACTTCAGCGACCTCATCGTCACCCTTGACGCGCATCACCACACCGACCGGGCCTTGTTTGCGCGCATCGCTCATCCATTGCTGGACCTGGCTGATGTCCACCTTGCGATGGGCCGTGTCTGCGAAAGCAAGACCGTATTTCACTTCACCGACGGTGTTGTAGAGGGTCACGTCCGGGCGGTGCAGGCGCCACGCCAGGGCCGACGCGGCGCCCAGGTCATTGCTCAGCAGTGCGGTGGTCGGTTGCAGTTCCTGCAGGTGGTCGATGATGAACTGGTCCGGGGTCTTGTTGTACACCACCGAGTGGGGCAGTGCGGCCGGCACCAGGGCCACCAGCAGCCAGCTGCCGATCGCCGGTGCTGCCCAGAGTTTCAAGGGGCGCGCCGCTTGCAACAGATTGACCAGGATCCAGCCGAACAAGAAGGTAAACACCAGCACCAGGCTGAGGGTTTCCTGGCCATGCTCGTACACCGGCTTCTTCATTTGGAACCAGCTGAGGGCCAACATCGCCACCAAACCCATCACCAGGTTCAGCCAGCCGTTGATGCGCAGCGCACGCCCACGGTTTTGGGCCAGCTTGTCGGCCAGGGTCGAACCCATCAGCAGGGCCAGGGGCAACAGGCACGGCATGATGTAGGACGGCAGCTTGCCTTTGGCCAGGCTGAAGAACGCCAGGGGCATCAGCAGCCACAGCAGCAGGAACGCGGTTTTCGGCAGGCGCTTGTCTAGCCAGGCCTGTTTGACCGTGGACGGCAGCAGCGCCACCCAAGGCAACGAGAATGCAATCAACAACGGCAGGTAGTACCAGAACGGTTCGGCGTGCTGGGCGTCGTCACCGGCAAAGCGTTGGATATGCTCGTGCCAGAAGAAGAAGTTCCAGTAGTCCGGCTCCTGCAGGTGCACGGCCAGCGCCCACGGCAGGCTCACGACAATCGCCACGACCACCGCCACCAGGCCGTAGCCGAGCAATTCACGAAAGCGTTTTTGCCAAATGGCGTAGGGCAGGGCGATGAGCACCGGCAACAACCAGGCCAGGAACCCTTTGGTCATGAAGCCCATGCCACAGGCAAAACCCAGCAAGGCCCAGGCGCCCAGGCGGCCACGGCGCGTGGTGTTGTCGAAGCAGAACCACAAGGCGACGCCGGTCAGGTTGACCCAGAAGGTGAACTGCGGGTCGAGGTTCGCATAGCCGCCCAGCAGGGCCACACTGGCGAAACTCATGTAGAGTACGGTGCTGACCAGGCTCTTGCGCGGGTCATTCCACAACCGGCGCGACACCAGGTACACCAGCAGGATGCTCAGGCCGGTGCTCAAGGCGGAGGCAAAGCGCACGCCGAACAGGTTCTGTCCGAAGATCGCCTGGCCCAGCGCGATCATCCAGTAGCCGGCGGCGGGTTTTTCAAAGTAGCGGATGCCCATGAAATGCGGCGAGGCCCACTTGCCGGTCAACAGCATTTCCTGGCTGATCTGCGCGTAGCGGGTCTCATCCGGGATCCACAGGCCATGGGTGGCCAGCGGCAACAGGTAGAACACGCCAAACGCCAACAGGAGCAGGGGCAATGCCAGGCGCCGGATCATGCTTGTTGCACTCCGAGCCAACCCTCGCGCCCAGGCAGGGCGCCACGCACCAGCTGTTGCTGGGGCAAGGTGGTCACATCGGCGGGCAACAGGTCGCCCAGCGGTTTGAAATCGATGCCGCGCTGCCCAGCCTGGGCAAGCAACTGGCGAAAATCATTAGCCATCAGAATCCCTTCTACTTCGGCATGAATCGTGTAGACGTTCAGCTTGGACTCGGCAAAGCGGTCCAGAATGAAGCCGTTGAAGTCTTTGGCAGCCACTACCGGCCCGACGACTTCGTCGAAGGTCGGCAGGTCTACCGGAATTTGTGGGGTGCCCGCGCTGCCATCGGCCAAGGTTGGACGAAACAGGCTGGTGCCCCGGCAATCACTGTTGTAGCGAAAGTTGAAACCTTGCTTGGCTTGCACCACGCGTTCATCGGCACGCCAGCCGGCCGCCGCTGAACAATCGATACGCTCGCCGAGGATGTCGCTGAGGGTGTCGACGCCACGGCGGATCTGCTCGATCAGCTGTGCCTCGCTCCAGCGCCGGGTGTTGGCCTGCCAGCCGTGGTGGTCCCACGCGTGCAGGCCCACTTCATGCCCGGCAGCCTTGGCCTGGCGCATCAAATGCCCCAGGTCGCGGCCAATCGGCTTGCCTGGCCAGGCGGTGCCAGCCAGCAAGATGTCCAGGCCATACAGACCGACGGCGTTGGAGCGCAGCATCTTCCACAGGAACTGCGGGCGGATGAGGCGCCACAAGTGGCGCCCCATGTTGTCCGGCCCAACGCTGAAGAAGAAGGTTGCCTTGACCCCGGCTTCATCCAGGGATTCAAGCAACCGCGGCACACCTTCACGGGTGCCACGGTAGGTGTCGACGTCGATGCGAAGGCCTGCCTGCATTACTTCTTGTCCGCGATTTCGAGCATGGCTTCTTTCAGGAAGAAGTCCAGAGTGTTACCGATGGTCTCGCTCATCTCGACGGTCGGCTCCCAGTTCAGCAGGCGCTTGGCGTTTTCGATGCTTGGCTTGCGGTGCGCCACGTCCTGGTAACCGGTACCGTAGAACGCCTTGCTTTCCACGTCGCGGAAACCGGCGAACGGAGGGAAGTTGCTACGCAGCGGGTGCGCTTCGAACTGACGCAGCAGTTCTTCGCCCAGCTGACGAATGCTGGCTTCGTTTTCCGGGTTGCCGATGTTGACGATCTGGCCGTCGCACACGCCGTTTTCGTTATCAATGATGCGTGCCAGCGCTTCGATACCGTCGGCGATGTCAGTGAAGCAACGTTTTTGCTCGCCGCCGTCGAACAGACGGATCGGGGTGCCTTCCACCAGGTTCAGGATCAGTTGGGTGATTGCACGGGAGCTGCCGATACGCGCCGAATCCAGGCGATCCAGGCGCGGGCCCATCCAGTTGAACGGACGGAACAGGGTGAATTTCAGGCCTTTGTCGCCGTAGGCCCAGATCACGCGGTCCAGCAGTTGCTTGGAGACCGAGTAGATCCAGCGCTGCTTGTTGACCGGGCCGACCACCAGGTTGGAGGTGTCTTCGTCGAAGTACTGGTCCTGGCACATGCCATACACTTCGGAGGTCGACGGGAAGATCACGCGCTTGTTGTACTTCACGCAGTAGCGAACCAGTTTCAGGTTCTCTTCGAAGTCGAGCTCGAACACGCGCAGCGGGTTACGGGTGTATTCGATTGGGGTGGCGATGGCCACCAGCGGCAGCACCACGTCGCACTTCTTGATGTGGTACTCGATCCACTCGGTGTGGATGCTGATGTCGCCTTCCACGTAGTGGAAGTTCGGGTGGCTGCGCAGGCGCTCGATAGCGTCGGAACCGATGTCCAGACCGTAGATTTCGTAGCGGTCGTCACGCAGCAGGCGTTCGGACAGGTGGTTACCGATAAAGCCGTTCACACCCAGGATCAGTACACGGGTACGACGTGGCTTGCGGCCGGACTCGGCGCCGCGCAGCACGGAACCGTCGACCAGGCCCAGTACATCGGCCAGGGCAGGGCCGGCCAGGAACAGGCCGTCGGCGTTGCGTTGGCCGAAGTTGACCACCAGGGAGTCTTCGCCGCAGGCAATGCGCAGCGGGTTAACGCTGATCACACGACCTGGCGCCAGGCCTTCGTTGCCCTTGACCACTTCGGCTTGCCACACGATCAGTTTGTGCTCGCCCACGGCGCAGAACGCGCCCGGGTACGGCTGGGTGACGGCGCGAACCAGGTTGAACAGCTCTTCAGCGGGTTTTTTCCAGTCAAGCTTGCCGTCAGCCGCGGTGCGGCGGCCGAAGTAGCTGGCCTGGCTTTCGTCCTGGGCGGTTTCGCTCAGCTTGCCAGCAACCAGTTGTGGCAGGGCATCGCGCAGCAGGTTGGCGGCGGCGTCACGCAGCTTGGCGTGCAGGGTCAGGCCGGTGTCGGTGCGGTCGATGATGACTTTTTGCTGGGCCAGGATTGCGCCGGCATCGGCGCGCTTGACCATGCGGTGCAGGGTCACGCCGGTTTCGGTCTCGCCGTTGACCAGCACCCAGTTGGCTGGGGCGCGGCCACGGTATTTCGGCAGCAGGGAACCGTGCAGGTTGAACGCGCCTTTCTTGGCGGTGGCCAGCAGCGCTTCGCTCAGCAGGTTGCGGTAGTAGAAGGAGAAGATGAAGTCCGGGTTCAGCTTGGCGATGCGCTCGATCCACAGCGGGTGGTTGGCGTCTTCCGGTGCATGCACCGGGATGCCGTTGCGGGCGCACAGTTGGGCGACGGAGCCGTAGAAATTGTTTTCCTTGGGGTCGTCGGCATGGGTGAACACGGCAGCAATGTCGTAGCCGGCAGTCAGCAGGGCTTCAATGCCTGCACAGCCAATATCGTGGTAAGCGAAGACAACGGCTTTTGAATTCATGACGAAACCTGATCGGAAGGAGAAGTAGAGGTGGAGGTATGGGAAGACACCAGGCCGTCAACGACGACGACAGGTGCCGGTGCTGCCGGTGTGTTGCGCAGCACTTTTTCAATAAAGAAGCGCGGGCGGGCGCGCACGTCGCTGTACATGCGGCCCAGGTATTCACCCAAGAGGCCCATACCGATGAACTGGCCACCGGTGAACACGAACAGCACCGCAAACAGCACGAACATGCCGTCGCCGGCCCATTGCGCGCCGAAGGCCAGGCGCAACACGATCAGGGCAATGGCGAACAGCACGCCCAGGGCCGCCAGGCTGAAGCCGACCACGGAGAGCAAACGCAAAGGCGTGGTGGTCATGCAGGTCAGCAGGTCGAACATCAGGCTGATCAGCCGCATCGGGCTGTACTTGGACTCGCCGTGCTCGCGCTCGGCGTGGTGCACGAGGATTTCCGTGGTGTGGCGGGCAAAGCCATTGGCCAGGATCGGGATAAAGGTGCTGCGCTCGCGGCAGGCGAGCATGGCGTCGACGATGGTGCGGCGGTAGGCGCGCAGCATGCAGCCGTAGTCGGTCATGGCCACGCCGGTGGAGCGCTGCACGGCCAGGTTGATCAGGCGCGAAGGCCAGCGGCGGAAGGCCGAGTCCTGGCGGTTGTTGCGCACGGTGGCGACCACGTCGTAGCCCAGGGCGGCTTGCTCGACCAGGCGCGGGATTTCTTCGGGCGGGTTCTGCAGGTCGGCGTCGAGGGTAATCACCACCTCGCCACGACACTGCTCGAAACCGGCCATGATCGCCGCATGCTGGCCGTAGTTGCGGTTGAGGATCACCGCCACCACATTGCTGCCATCTTCTGCAGCAGCGTCTTCCAGCAGTTGGGCCGAATTGTCGCGACTACCATCATCGACCAGGATGATTTCGTATTCGTAGGCCAGTTGCTTGCAGGCTGCCGTCGTGCGACGCAGCAATTCAGGCAGGCTCTCTTGTTCGTTGTAGACCGGGATAACGATCGACACGCAATGAATAGGGTAGGGTTTCAAAGATTCATGACCTCGGGGCTAGAGCAGGTTGGAGCGTGAAAACGGCAGTAACCAGCGGCTGAAAGCTCAGTGAACTGATTAAACATGGCGTGGGGTTGCGGCATTCATTCGACTTTCCTGAGGACGGGCATTGGTTTCTTCCATGGGCTAGCTGAGTAAAGACGAAATATATGAAAGGTAAAGCGTAATCAACAGGTTAGTCGTAGAACACGCGGCTTGTTCTCAAGTCCTGGGGCAGAGATTAAGCGGAAAAATGTTGAACGAATATGAAAGGCTGATGAAAAACTCGTTTATTTGACAGGTAGACAGCTAGGGTTCAGCTAAGTGACTGACGCGCCAACGGATACTGTTTGCGGGCAAAAACCCAGGGTTTTCCCTAGCGTGTGGAGCGCTCCCCGGTTTATTCAACAATCTTCTCTGCATTGGCCTTCAAGTGCCGGTAAAGTAAGCCATCTCTTGCCAGGGTACTCGGATGAATAGCGTGCAGCTTTTGCGCGGCCAGTTGCGGCCGGCGTTGATGGGATTGTTGATGGCCGTTGCGTGCGTCACCACCGTGCGGGCCGATGACGGCGTGGCACTGACCAGCATCGACCAGGTGCCGGACGGCGTGGAAGTCCGTGGCAAGCAGGTCGCGGCGTACACCTGGGACGACCATCAGGGCAAGAACCTGCTGGTGCTCGCCGAGCAAGTCAGCGAGCGCGACGATGACGGCACCCAGTCAGCGTTTGTCTACGCGGCGCAATACCTGCTGAGCGGCGACCATCCCAAGCGCGTCTGGATGCTCTACGACGATGTGCAACACTGCCAGTTCGATGCGTCATTGCGCTTTGACATGGCTGCCACCAAGGTCACCGACCTGTCCGGCGACGGCATCACCCAGGCCACGGTGGGTTATTCACGCACCTGCACCAGCGATGTCAGCCCCAACGAATTCAAGTTGATCATGCACGTGGGCAAGTCCCAGAAGTACCGACTGCGCGGCGTCGACCGCGTGGGCGCCAGTTGGTGGGACGAGGAGGCGGGGGCCCTGCGCGGCATGCCGCTGCCCAAGGATTGCAGCGTGGCGGCGCAACAGGCGTTGGTCAGCCAGTACAAGGAGCAGGGCACCGAATTGCCGCTGCCGGGTTGCTACAGCGAAGAGAAGGATTTCGCCAAGGCACCGGAGGGTTACCTCACGTTCATGCGCCAGCATTGGTTCGCACTGATGCAAAAACAGGACGCTGACTGGAGCCAGTCCCAGGCCCAGCCACAGGACCCGACCGACGACGAAGAGTAAGCCGTGATTTTGTGCCAGGGCTGATCGTGGGGTAGACTCGGCTCTCGCCAATTCACTAAATATCTCTATTAAACAAAGGCTTGTTAGAGGTATTTAATCCAAAGGCTGATCTACCTTGACTGAGTCTATCCGCAACCCACTGACCCTTTACCTCACCCGCCTGGCGCCCTCCAGCCAGCTGACCATGCGCTACGTGCTGCAAGATGCGGCCGACCGCCTGGGCTTTGAAGACATCAACCTTGAAGACATCGACTGGCATTTGCTGCAGCCGGAGCATGTGATTGCCCTGGTAGCCGCGCTGCGTGAGGACGGCTATGCGCCGAACACCTCGTCGCTGTACGTGAACGCGGTGCGCGGCGTGATGAACGAAGCGTGGCGGATGAGCCTGATCAGCCAGGATCACTTATTGAAGATGCGCTCGGTCAAGGCAGCTCCCGGCACGCGTCTGGGCCAGGGCCGCAACCTGCGCCGTACGCTGATCCGCGAAATGATGGCAGTGTGCGCTGCCGACCCGCGCCCCCAAGGCCTGCGCGATGCTGCGGTGATCGGCATCCTCTATGGCTCGGGCATGCGCAAGTCGGAATCGGTCAACCTGGACCTGGCCCAGGTCAACTTTGAAGAACGCAGCCTGCGGGTGACCGGCAAGGGCAACAAGGAATTGATCAAGTATGCGCCGGCCTGGGCCTTTGAAAAGCTGCAGGCCTGGCTGGCGTTTCGTCGCGAGCAGCTCAAGGAAGGCGAGCAAGACGATGCATTCCTGTTCAATCGCATTCGCCGGGGCAGCCACATCACCCGCGAGCGCATCACCAAGCACGCGATCTACTACATCGCCCGCCAACGCGGCGAACAGGTGGGGGTGAAGATCATGCCTCACGATTTTCGCCGCTCGTTCATCACGCGGGTGATCGAAGAGCATGACCTGTCGATTGCGCAGAAACTGGCGCATCACACCAACATCCAGACCACCGCCAGCTATGACGTGCGTGAGGATAACGAGCGGCGCCGCGCAGTCGACCGCTTTGACCTGTAGCGCGGATCAACCGTGCTGGCAGGCGTCGCCGACGCGCACATAGTCCAGCTCATGGCGCACGCCCTGGCTGTCCACGTACACCACGTGGCCCTTGACCGGCCCGCAAGCGGTCGACGCTGCGCTGGTGTTGCGCACGGCCTTGGCGATATCCAGGTCTTCGGAATAATCATCGACCTGGGTGGCCGGCGCATTCGCCCCGGGAGCGGGCGCGTCCTGGGCGGCAGCGAAGGTGCTGAACAGGCTCAGCACAGCAGCAATAAGCACATAACGCATGATGACCTCCAGCACCGAACGGTGACGGCTTGACTGTGGTCGCCATTCTATAAAGCCCGCCTGCGCGTCAGAAGGCATTGCGGCCGATACCGGACATCAGCCAAAACAATAGAAGTTTAAGCTTATGCATAAACGGTATTTCCATGGCGATGCTTAGGCTTCTTAAGATCACGTCATAACTCGTTATGACAAGTGACCTTGATGAACGAACCCGCCGTTGCCTTATCCCCACTGTCCAGTATTCCCCTGCATGCGCAACTGCGTGATTTGTTGCGCAGCGGCATCCTGGATGGCCAATACGCCCCCAATACGCAAATGCCGTCCGAAGCCGAATTGGGCGCGCGCTTCAAGGTCAGTCGGATCACCGTGCGCCAGGCCTTGGGCGACCTGCAGAAAGAAGGGCTGATCTTCAAGATTCACGGCAAAGGCACCTTCGTGTCCAAACCCAAGGCCTACCAGAACGTCAGCACCCTGCAAGGCTTGGCGGAATCCATGACCGAACGCGGCTATGAAGTGATCAACCGCCTGCGCAGTTTTCGCTTTGTAGCAGCCGACAAGCACGTGGCCGAGCGCCTGGGCCTGGAGGAGGGCACCACGGTTGCGCAAATCAAGCGGGTGCGCCTGATCAACCGCGAGCCGGTGTCCCTGGAAATCACCTACCTCAACCAGGCATTGGGCGAACGCCTGGAAAAAGCCGACCTGGTGACCCGCGACATCTTCCTGATCCTGGAAAACGACTGCGGCCTGCAACTGGGCCATGCCGATGTCGCCATTGATGCAGTCCTGGCCGACAGCGACCTGACCCAGGCGCTGAATGTGGAGCCCGGTTCGCCGATCATGCACATCGAGCGCCTGACCCACACCGCCGATGGCCAGCCCGTGGACTTCGAGCACCTGTATTACCGTGGCGATGCGTTCCAGTACCGCCTGCGCATCGACCGCGAGCGAGGAGCCCGCCCATGAGCCGCCAGACCCTGGAACTGGAATACGACATCGTGGTGATCGGTGGCGGCACGGCCGGCCCCATGGCGGCGATCAAGGCCAAGGAGGCCAACCGCGACCTGCGCGTGCTGCTGATCGACAAGGCCAACGTGAAGCGCAGCGGCGCGATCAGCATGGGCATGGATGGGCTGAACAACGCGATCATCCCGGGCCACTCAACGCCCGAGCAGTACACCAAGGAAATCACCATCGCCAACGACGGCATCGTCAACCAGGCCGCGGTGTATGCCTACGCCACCCACAGTTTTGAAACCATCGAGCAACTGGACCGCTGGGGCGTGAAGTTCGAGAAGGACGAGACGGGCGACTACGCAGTGAAGAAGGTCCACCACATGGGCGCCTATGTGCTGCCCATGCCCGAAGGCCATGACATCAAAAAAGTCCTGTACCGCCAGCTCAAGCGCGCACGGGTGAACATCACCAATCGCCTGGTGTGCACGCGCCTGCTGACCGACAGCGAAGGCGCGGTCAATGGGGTGATGGGCTTTGACTGCCGCACGGCGGACTTCCAGGTGATCAAGGCCAAGGCGGTGATCCTCTGCTGCGGCGCGGCCGGCCGCCTGGGCCTGCCGTCTTCGGGCTACCTGATGGGCACCTATGAAAACCCCACCAACGCCGGCGACGGCTACGCGATGGCCTACCACGCCGGGGCGGAGCTGGCGAACCTGGAATGTTTCCAGATCAACCCGCTGATCAAGGACTACAACGGCCCTGCCTGCGCCTACGTCACCGGCCCATTGGGCGGCTACACCGCCAACAACAAAGGTGAGCGCTTCATTGAGTGCGACTACTGGAGCGGCCAGATGATGTGGGAGTTCCACCAGGAGCTGGAAAGCGGCAACGGCCCGGTGTTCTTGAAGCTCGACCACCTGGCCGAGGAAACCATCCAGAACATCGAACAGATCCTGCACAGCAACGAGCGGCCCAGCCGAGGCCAGTTCCACGCTAACCGGGGCACGGATTACCGCAGCGACATGGTGGAAATGCACATTTCCGAGATCGGCTTTTGCAGCGGGCATTCGGCCTCCGGCGTGTGGGTCAACGAACGGGCGGAAACCTCGGTAAAAGGTCTGTATTCGGCGGGCGACATGGCGGCGGTGCCGCACAACTACATGCTCGGCGCGTTTACCTATGGCTGGTTCGCCGGCACCAATGCGGCGCAGTACGTGGCCGAGCGTGAGTTCAGTGCGGTCAGCGCCGAACAGGTCGCCGCCGAACAAGACCGTGTGTACGCGCCGCTGGACCGCGACACCGGGCTGCCACCGGCCCAGGTGGAATACAAGCTGCGTCGCTTCGTGAATGACTACCTGCAACCGCCCAAGGTCACCCGCAAGATGGAGATCGGCCTGCAGCGCTTTGGAGATATCCAGCGCGACCTGGACCAGATGAAGGCCCACAACCCTCACGAACTGATGCGCGCCATGGAAACCAGCGTGATCCGCGACTGCGCCGAAATGGCCGCTCGCGCCTCGCTGTACCGCGCCGAAAGCCGCTGGGGGCTGTACCACCACCGGGTCGATCACCCGCTGCGCAATGACGCCGACTGGTTTTGCCATTGCCACCTGAAAAAGGGCGAAAACGGGCAGATGGTCAGCTTCAAGAAGCCGGTAGAGCCCTACGTAATCCCCCTGGACGCCGACGAACTGCAAGCCTACGACCGCCTACGCGTCACCTTGTAGTGAGCGGGCTCGCCCCGCGCCGCGGTGTGTCAGGTAAAGGTGGGGCGCCTGGTACGCCGCCGCGCGGGGCAAGCCCGCTCACTACAGGACGAGGCGCGCGGCAGGTTTAGAGGCACAAGCATTGAAATAACGCATAGAGAGTGCCAAAGGCACCCAGGACACCGTGAAATGGCCTATCAGCCCCAGGAAATATTCTTTCGCTCCAACGCGCCGGTGACGATCGACGAAGACAAGTGCATCGCCGAAAAGGGCTGCACCGTGTGCGTCGACGTGTGCCCCATGGACCTGCTGGCAATCAACCCGGCCACGCAGAAGGCCTACATGGCCTTCGATGAGTGCTGGTACTGCATGCCCTGCGAGAAGGATTGCCCCACCGGCGCCGTCAAGGTCGAGATCCCGTACCTGCTGCGCTGAGTGTGTTGATTCAAAGCCATCCGCCTACACCGGACGCCCACGCTGCACCCCCTCGTTTCCCACCGTGCCCGATCACGGCGGAGACGATCCTATAACCATGATTCGAGGGGAAATACCCAATGTTCTTGCGCGCAACCATTGCCAGCCTGGTGCTGGCCTCCCTGAGCCTGTCCGTGCAGGCCCAGACCATCCGGGTGGCCATCGGCACCCAGGACACCACCATCAACTGCGCCGCCGGCGGCCTGCTGATCCGCGAACTGGGGCTGCTGGACAAGTACTTGCCCCACGACGGCCAGTACAAGGACGCCACCTACGATATCCAGTGGAAGAACTTCACCAGCGGTGCGCCACTGACCAATGAAATGGTCGCCGGCAAACTCGACTTCGGCGCCATGGCCGACTTCCCCGGGGCGTTCAACGGCGTGGCGTATGAAACGGCGGGCAAGCACAGCCTGTTTATCAGCGTGCTGTCGGGCAACATCAAGGGCAGCGGCAATGGCATCGTGGTGCCAGCGACGTCTTCGGCCCAGTCCCTGGCAGACCTCAAGGGCAAGACCATCTCCGTACCCTTCGCCTCCACGGCCCACGGCATGCTGCTGCGTGCCGTGGCTGCCCAGGGCTGGGACCCGCTCAAGGACGTGAACATCATCGCCCAGGCGCCCGAAGTCGCCGGGTCGGCGTTGCAAGCTGACAAGATCGACGCCCACGCCGACTTTGTGCCGTTTGCCGAGTTGTTCCCCAACCGTGGTTTTGCCCGCAAGATCTACGACGGCTCACAATCCAACACCCCGACCTTCCACGGCGCCCTGGTGGATGAAAGCTATGCGCGCCAGTACCCCGAAGTGGTGGTCGCCTACCTGCGCGCGAGTATCGAAGCCAATCAATTACTCGCCGCTGAGCCTGAGAAGTACAGCGAGCTGATCGAAAAAGTCACCGGCGTCGAAGCCGAGGTTAACTACCTGTTCCACGGGCCGCTGGGCGTGCAAACCCGTGACCTCAGCTGGAAACCGGAATACCGCCAGGCCGTGGGCACCGCCATCGACACCCTCAAGCTGCTGAAAAAGGCTGACCGCGGCCTGGACCTCAACACCTTCATTGACGACCAGTACATCCGCGCCGCCTTCAAGGCGTCGGGCCTGGATTATCAAGCGCAACTGGCCAACTACGCCCAGGCGCCGCTCAAGGCCAACGACGCGCTCACGGGCAAGCCCATCACCGACTGGACCCACGTCGCGCAGATCTGGGTCAAGGGTGAGCCCAAGGTGCGCGACTACGCCTCGGCTGAAGCGGCGTTCAGCGCACTGGCCAGCTTGAAAAAAGACGGCAAGGCCGTGCGTGCGGTGTACGCCCAGGCCCAGGACAGCGGCATCAAGCTGCTGGCCAGCCAGGCCTGGTTTGCCAGTGATCGCCAGGGCAAGTTGAGTGCCTTCCTGCTCAAGGGCCAGGCGCAGCAATTTGCTGACGCCCAGGGCGGCCAGGTGTTTGACTTCACCCGTGCCGGCGCCCAAGCCGTGGCCGGTCGCTGACAGGAACATGCCCATGCCGACTGCTGCTTATCGCTGGTTGCCCCGTGCCAGCTCGTTGCTGGTGTGCCTGCTGTTCTGGCAACTCGCTGCCAGCCATCACTGGAACCTGTGGCTGGTGACCTTCGCCAATGTACCCACGCCTGGCGCTGTGCTGGAGGCGACGCTGGCCCTGGTGGACTCGGGCAAGCTGGCCCGGCACCTGGGCGCCAGCCTGGGCCGGGTGTTTGAAGGTTACCTGGTGGCGGTGCTGGTGGGCGTCGGGCTGGGGATCGCCATTGGCCGCTGGAAATGGGCCGAGGATGTCTTGCTGCCACCGCTGGAAGTGATCCGTCCGATTCCTGCAGTGGCGTGGATTCCCCTGGCGATCCTGATGTTCCCGTCGTCGGAAATGTCGATGGTGTTCATCACCTTTACCGGCGCGCTGTTTCCGATCCTGCTCAACACCGTACATGGCGTTGAGGGGGTCGACCCTCGATTGATCGCCTCGGCGCGCAGCCTTGGGGCAGGGCGCGGCGCCATTTTGCGCGAAGTGATCGTGCCGGGCGCTGCGCCGAGCATCATCACTGGCCTGGCCATTGGCATGGGCACGTCGTGGTTCTGCCTGGTGACGGCCGAGATGATCTCGGGGCAGTTCGGCATCGGTTACTACACCTGGGAGTCATACACCTTGCAAAACTATGCCGACATCGTGGTCGGCATGTTGTTGATCGGTGTACTGGGCATGGGCAGCAGTTGGCTGGTCAAGCGCCTGGGCGCGACATTCACCCCTTGGCATCGCCTGCGAGGTAAAGCCTGATGGAAGGTCGTATAGCAATCAGCGGGTTGTCCATTGTGCTGGGCGAAAAGGCCCAAGCGTTCGAGGCGGTCAAGGCACTTGATTGCAGCATCGAGCCGGGCCAGTTCGTGTGCATCCTGGGGCCGTCGGGCTGCGGCAAGTCCACGTTGCTTGGCGCGCTGGCGGGCCACCTGGTGCCGAGCCAGGGCACCTTGCACATGGACGGGCAGGCGGTGTCCGGGCCGTCCCAGCAGCGCGGCATGGTGTTTCAGCAACACACGCTGTTCCCGTGGCGCAGTGTGCGTGAGAACGTCGCGTTCGGCCTGAAGATGCGTGGGGTCGGCAAGGCCGAGCGATTGGCGGCGGCGGATGAAATCCTCGCGCTGGTGGGGCTGCAGGGCTTTGCCGAGCGCTGGCCGAATCAATTGTCGGGCGGCATGCAGCAACGGGTGGAAATCGCTCGGGTGCTGATCAATCGCCCGCGCCTGTTGCTGATGGATGAACCGTTTGGCGCGCTGGACGCGCTGACACGCATGAAGATGCAGGCCTTGCTGCTGGATATCTGGACGCAGATCCGCACCACCGTGGTGTTTGTCACCCATGACATTGATGAAGCGCTGTTCCTGGCCGACCGTATCCTGGTAATGAGCCCGCGCCCGGGCCGCATTATCGAAGACTTCGCCCTGGACTTCCCGCGCCCGCGCCACACCGGGCTGATGACCACCCCTGAATTTACCCACCTCAAGCGCCACTGCCTGGAACTGCTGCACCACGAAGAGGGACGCCAGTTGCCCCGGTTGAACCCGCTTGGGTTGCCCATTGATCATTCCATACCGCGATTTGCCATATGACCTATAACCCCGAAATAGAAGCCCTGCGCCCACGCTTGCAGGCGCCCGACGCTGCCATGCGGCGCATTGCCTTGATCGACCTGGCCGACCTGGAAGAACCCGACGGCTTGGCGTGGCTGGTGGACAGCCTGCGCCAGGACCCCGCCGTGGAAGTGCGCGCCCAAGCGGCCGCTTTGCTGGAGGCCTGGGAAGAGGATGAGGTGGTGCAGGCACTGTGCGAGGCGCTGACCGATGCGGAACCTGCGGTGCGCGAGGCGGCCGCGCAAAGCTTGAGCGTCTTGAAGACGCCCGAGGCAGGCACGCTGTTGTTGCCCTGGACCGAACACGCTGACGTGAGTGTGCGCACGGCGATCTTCCGTGCCTTGCGCGAGTTGCGCCTGGAGGCCGCCGCGCCCTCGGCGTTGCGGGCGCTGGCGGACGCCGATGCGGGTATCCGCCGCGAAGCCGTGGGCGTGCTCGGGTGGCTCAAGCACCTGCCTGCCTTAGAGGCGTTGGCCAGATTGGCCAGCAGCGACTCGGACACCGAAGTACGCCGCGCGGCCACCGGCGCCCTCGGCCTGGCCAGCGATGAGCAGGTGTTGCCAGCGCTGTACCAGGCCCTGCTGGACCCGGCCTGGCAAGTACGTGAAGAGGCAGCGACCACCCTGGGCAAAGTCGGCAGTCACAACGCCGGCGAGGCACTGGTTGCCGCATTGAGCGATGAATACTGGCAAGTGCGCTTGCGGGCCACCCGCAGCCTGGGGCGGTTGCGCTATGCGCCGGCGCTCGACGCACTCGTCCAGGCGTTGGGCCACAGCATCAGCAACCTGCGCAAGGAAGCGGCGTTGTCATTGGGTGAGTTGGGCGACCGCCAGGCGTTGAGTGCCCTGCGGGATGCCGCCGACGACGCCGACCCGGAAGTGCGCAAGGCCGTGCGGATCGCCCTGGCGCAACTGCAATGACCGCCGCCCCCAGCGGGATTGGCAAAGGCGCGGACGGGCGATTGCGCCTGGAATGGGCCGACCGCACCCAGTGGATCGATCACGCCCGGTTGCGCCGTGAATGCCCGTGCTCGCAATGCCGGGCGTTCCGCTTGCGTGGCAGCCAGCCAAGGGTGTCGGATGCAGTGCGTGTGCTGCAGATTCACCCGCAGGGTTACGGCGTGCAGCTGGTGTTCAGCGACGGGCACGAGCGCGGCATCTATCCGTGGGCGTACCTGGCCGGCATGGGCAGCGACGCCTAGCGCAGCCGGCAGATACCGGCCTTGTCGATCAAGTGGTCGAGCACGGCCAGGGCGGCCATCGACAGGGACTTGCGGTTCGGGTACACCGCATAGAACCCCTCGGTGGGCAGGTAGTATTCCGGCAGCACGCGTATCAGGTCCTTTTGATCGAATTGGGTGGTCACGTTGTTCAACAGGGCAATTCCCAGGCCCTGGTGGGCCGCATTGATCAGGCCCAGCATCGAGTCCGAAGAAAACCGGCCACGAATCGGCACGCTGTGGGTTTCATCGCCACGCATCAGCGTCAGCAGGTTCTCGTGGGTCTTGCCCAGGTACTGCAAATGTTCGTGGCCCATCAAGTCATCCAGGGTGTGCGGCGTGCCTTGCCTGGCCAAGTAGTGCGTGCTGGCATATAAGCCCAGGGTCACGTCGCGCAACTTGTGTATGACATAACTGGTTTTTTCAGGTTTACCCACGCGCAGCAGCAGGTCGATACCTTCTTCGGTCAAGTTGGGTTCTATGTCGGAGACGATGAGTTCCAGTTCGATCACCGGGTACTTGTCGAGAAAGACCTGCAAGAAGTTAGTGTCAGAGTATTCAAAGAAACTGGTGGACACATGCACCCGAACTTTGCCACGGGGTTCGCCGTCCATGTGTTTGATGGAGTCTATCGCGGCATGAAGTGCGTCGATATTAGTGCAACTGTGCTGGTATAAGCGCTCGCCGGCTGCCGTGCAGCGCAGGGCCCGGGTGGAACGAAACAACAGCGGCGTGCCCATCATTTGCTCCAGGCTGGCCAGGCGCCGGCCCAGGGTATTGGCGGGCATGTCCAGCTTTTTGCTGGCCAGCGCCAGGCTGCCGCTGCGCACGATTTGAACAAAGATAGCCACATCATCCAGCATAACGACCCTAGGCGCCCACATGAGCGAAATACGTATGACGCCAAGCAGTACGCTATAGCGGAATTAGTTGTGATTAGTGCTGTTTCGAGCGGCGCGATAGTACGGTTTGAGTGACTAATAATAAATACCTAAATATGGATTTCAGTCCTCCATATTTGGATTTTTCATGTTTCGTTTATTCTTTGTTCAGCCAATGATATTGTGCGATGGCATTTTGACTCATCGCCAAGTAACAGCCTGGTTGTTTATCGAGCAAAGTGCTCCATTAAATTTAATCTGCCCCCAGACGCTATCGCACACCTGCGAGGCGTCGGCGTTTCTGCGCGCCGAGCAAACGGGTGCAATGAGGTTGTTATATATGTCGCGTGGATTCGCCCTGGAACATCTGACTGTGCGCCGCAAGCTTGGCTTGGGGTTTGGTTTGCTTTTGGCATTCGCGGTGCTACTGGCACTGACCGGGTTGTACGCTTTGCGCAGCGACGGCCAATCGCTCAAGCGCATCAACCGGTTGGGCAACCTGTTCGACCAGACCGTGTTCTCCCGTGACGCCAACTTTGTGTATGCCCTGACCGCAGACGCCACCCAATTGACCCGACACGATGCCAGCCTTGGGCAGATGGAAAAGTTGCTCGCCGGGATCGTCGCCGATGTGCACGCCGGGCAGTGGCCCCAGGAAGACCTGGCCAAGATCCGGCGCCTGGATGACAAGCTGCGTGCCTACATGAAAGCCCATGACGCGGTGGAAGCCGGCGTCGACGTGGGCCCCACGGTACTCAAATTGAACGCCGCCCTGGCCACGCTGCAAGATGAAATCAACGTGCTCTACGACGTAGAAGCCGTGCGCGCCAAGCGGCGCGTCGAAGCGGTGGTGATCGTCCTCGGTTCGCTGACGCTGTTGGCCCTGCTGTTCGGCGGGTTGCTTGCCTGGCGCATCGGCCGGCAGATTGTGGCGCCACTGCAACAGACCCTCGAGGCGGCCGAGCGCATCGCCAATGGCGACCTGACCGTGGAACTGCACAGCGAGCGTGCCGACGAACTGGGCCAGTTGCTGCGTTCGATCAACCACATGAGCCACCGCCTGCGCGACGTAATGGCCCAGATCGGCAGCAGTTCCCATCGCCTGGCCGCATCCGCCAGCCAGTTTGCCGCGATCACCGTGCAAACCCGCGCCGGTATCCACAGCCAGAAAACCGAGACCGACCAGGTCGCCACCGCCATGACCGAAATGACCGCCACCGTGCTGGAAGTGGCGCGCAATTCCGAGCAGGCCGCCCAGGCTGCCAAGCAAGCCGACACCCAGGCCAGCAGCGCCTTGCAGGTGTCGCAGCAAGCGGTGGAGCAGATTGAAACCCTGGCCCGGGACGTGGGCATGTCGGCCGAGTCGATGACCCGCTTGTATAAAGAGAGCGAACGTATCGGCGGCGTGCTCGATGTGATCAAGACCGTGGCCGGGCAAACCAACCTGCTGGCGCTGAACGCGGCCATCGAAGCGGCAAGGGCAGGGGAGGCGGGCCGTGGTTTTGCGGTGGTCGCCGACGAGGTACGCAGCCTGGCCAAGCGCACCCAGCAATCCTCCGAAGAAATCGAGAGCCTGATTGCCGGGCTGCAACGCATTGCCGAAGAAAGCTCGCGACGCATGCAGGCCAGTGTGGTGCAGACCCAGTCCACGGTGATCGGCGTGCGCGACACTGGTGAGGCGCTGGCGACCATCACCCGGCAGGTGGCGGGTATCCAGCACATGAGCCTGTTGATCGCCACCGCAGCGGAAGAGCAGACCAGTGTGGCCGACACTATCCACCGCAGCGTCATGACCGTGCGCGAAGTGGCAGACCAATCGGCACAGGCCAGCGCGGAGATGGCCGATTCCAGCGTGGACTTGGCACAGCTGGGCGGCGAACTGCAGAACCTGGTCAAGCGGTTCAAGGTGTAACCCATGGCAGAGGCGCTCGAACACCTCAGTTGGCTGTTGCCCGACGATGCACCCGTGCGCAGGCATCGGCTGCGTGCCTTGTCCCGGCTGGGCAAGGTGTCCCTCAGTTTTGTGCTGATTCACTTGCTGGTGACCCTGTTGTTTACCGTCAGCGGTTACCGCTTCAAGGCGGCGGCCGATGACGCGCTGCTGGGCACGCGCCTGAGCGCCATTGTGCAGGCGCTGCCAGTGGTGATCGGCGATGACTACTTGGGCGAACTGCTGGGTGAAGGACCTTTCGATGAACCTCGCTACCAGGCGATGTTGCAGCGCCTGGACGGCTACGCCAAAAAAGCCGGGGTGGATTCCATCTACGTGCTCACCCAGCGCGAGGGCCACACGCTGTTCGTGATGGATTCGGCGAATGCCGCCGAGATCGCCAGCGGGCGCTACGGCCAACACCTGAGCCGCTATGACAGCGCGCCGCCGGAACTTGACCAGGTGTTTGCACAGCGCCGCAGCCAGTTTGTGGAATACAGCGACCAGTTCGGCGATTTTCGCTCGCTGTTCCTGCCCATCAGAGGCCCACACGGCAGCCAGTTGGTGCTGGGCGCGGACGTCAGCCTTGAGGCAATCAAGGCCGAACGCCGGGCGTGCCTGCTGCTGTTCCTCGGCATTGGCCTGACCACCTTTGTGCTGGGTTTGCTGGTGATTGCCAGCCGCGAGTTGCGCATCTCCGAGCTGGCGTTTGAAGACCCGCTGACCGGGCTGCCCAACCGCACGCGGTTCATCATGGACGTCAACCGGGCTATCGCCGCTGGCCATCGGCCGTTGTCGGGGCTGACCGTGGCGATTTTCGACATCTGCGACGTCAAGCGCATCAATGCGCTCTACGGCTACGGCGATGGCAACCTGCTGCTGCAAGGCGTGGCAAGACGGCTGGCGGCGGTGCTGGGGGAGGGGGAGTTGCTGGCGCGGCTGCCGTCGGACGGCTTTGCCCTGCTGCTGCGCTGCGACCAGGACATCTGCCTGGCGCGGCTGGCACGCACCTTGGACAAACCGTTCCGGCTTGGCGGCCAGCACGCGGTGATGGTCAAGGCGCGCCTGGGGCTGGCGCGCTACCCGATCCACGGGCGCAGTGTGCAGGACTTGCTGTGTTACGCCGAGGTGGCGCTGGATGCCGCCCGCAACCAGGCGGTGAGCCATGTGTTCTATGACCCGGAACTGGAACAACGGCGCCTGCAGTCGATGGCGTTGCTGGACGATTTCGACCAGGCCATCGAGGCCGGTGAATTGCGCGTGTTCCTGCAGCCCAAGGCGCGTTTGAGTGATGGCCATATCGGCGCAGCGGAAGCGTTGGTGCGCTGGGAGCACCCACGCCTGGGCCTGATTGCGCCGGGGGTGTTCTTGCCGATCATCGAGGACAACGGTCGGATCTGCGCCCTGAGCCTGTGGCTGTTGCGCGAGTGCATGCAGTTGAGCCGGGCGTGTGACCTGCGCATCAGCGTCAACTTGAGTGTGCAGGATTTGGAGTCGCCGACGTTCCCCGCCCAGGCTGAGGCCTTGCTGGCCCAGACCGGCGCCGATGCGGCGCAGTTGTGCCTGGAGATCACCGAGTCCAGTGCCATGCGCAACCCTGAGCAAGCGCTGGTGACGCTGACCCAGTTGCGCCAGTTGGGGTTCTCGCTGGCGATTGACGACTTTGGCACCGGCTATTCATCGCTGGCTTACTTGTCACGGCTACCGGTGGACGAGTTGAAGATCGATCGATCGTTCATCACCCAGTTGCACCAGCCCGAGCAACAGGAAATCGTGCGGGCCATTATTCAATTGGGCCTGATCATGAACCTGCGGCTGGTGGCCGAAGGGGTCGAAGACCGGCAGGTGTGCACGCTGCTGGCCAGCTTCGGTTGCCATGAAGTCCAGGGTTACGTAATCGCCCGGCCCATGCCGGCCCAGGTGTTTCTCACTTGGCTGGCGGTACGTGCGGGGCATTGGACGCCAGATGCGCTGGCAGACGGCGCAAGGTCCACAGCGTAACCAGCATCGCCGCGAGGGCACACAGCGCAATGCCCACCACCATCGGTGCCGGGGTGTGGTCGGCAAACACGCCGACCAGCGTCATGGACGCGGCCGCGGTGATCATCTGGATCGCGCCCAGCAGGGCCGATGCCGAACCGGCCACGGCACCGTGATCTTCCAGGGACAACACACCGGCCGCCGGCAACAGCAGGCCGAGAAAACCGAAGCCGATAAACAGCAGGGTCATCATCACGGCCAGGCTGTTGCCCCACACCAGGGTGACAGCCAACACCGCCATCACCGCCGCCACGGCCATCACCGAGCTGCGGATCACCCGCGCCAGGCCAAAGCGCGCACTCAGGCGCGCCGTGAGTTGGCTCATGGCAAAGAACGACGCGGCGTTGAGGGCGAAGCACAGGCTGAACTGGGTGGGCGTGAGGCCGTAGTATTCGATGTACACGAACGGCGCACTGCCGATGAACACAAAGAAAGTGGCCAGGCCAAACCCGCTGACTACCGCCAGCCCGATAAACACCGGGTCGCGCAGCAAGGCGCCGTAGCTGCCGATGGCCGTGCCGAGGGTCTTGCCCAGGCGCCGCTCGGCCGGATGGGTTTCGGGCAACTGCACGGCGGTCATGACCAAACACAGCACCGCCACCACAGCCAGTGCCACAAACACTTCACGCCAACTCCACAGCGAAATCACCACACTGCCGGCCAACGGCGCGAGGATCGGAGACACGCTCATTACCAGCATCAACAACGCCATGAGGCGCGCGGCTTCATGGCCGGTGTACAGGTCGCGCACAATCGCCCGGGGAATCACCATCCCGGCACACGCGCCGAAGGCCTGCAGGGCGCGGAAACCGATCAGCACTTCAATGTTGGGTGCCAATGCGCAGCCGACACTGGCCACGGCAAAAATCACCAGCCCCGCATAAATCGGCAGCTTGCGCCCGAACACATCACTGATCGGCCCGTAGAACAATTGGCACACGCCGATGACCATGAAGAACACCGTCAGGCTCATCTGCACGGCGGCCGGCGAAGCCTGCAGGCTGGCGCCCAGGGTGGGCAGGGCGGGGAGGTAGCTGTCGATGGCGAAGGGGCCGATGGCGGTGATCAACCCCAGGAGCAGGGCGAGGTGGGCGATGCTTCGAGACATGGGATATCCGGGGCAGGGCGACAAAAAAGAGTGCCAGCTTAGGGGGCGTACCGGGTGCATACAAGCGCCATTGACGTGGGTGCGCCCCTGACGTTGAATGGGCCCCTTCATTTGCCGCCAGCCGGGACATTGCAGTGCTCAGAAACGTGACGGACATGGATCTGCGGCTGCTGCGCATTTTTGCCGTGGTGGTCCGATGCGGCGGGTTCACGGCGGCCCAGGCCGAACTGAACATGAGCCAGTCGAACATCAGCACGCATATTTCCGGGCTGGAAAAGCGCCTGGGTTATCGGATTTGCGAGCGTGGCAAGGGTGGGTTCCGCCTGACGGAAAAAGGCCAACGCATCCTCAAGGCGTCAACCGCCTTGTTCGGTGCGGTGGATGCGTTTCGTGACGAGGCCCAAGACTTGGCCGGGCGCCTGGTGGGAGACCTGTACCTGGGTTTGGCCGATAATATCGCCACTTTGCCCACGGCGCGCATCGATGCGGCCATCGCGCGCTTTTACCAGCGCGAGCACGACATGCACCTGCATATTTTCGTCAACTCGCCCACGGAGCTGGAACTGGCGGTGATCGATGGGCAGTTGGACATGGCCATCTCCTACTTCAGTCGGCCGCTGCCCACCTTGGCCTATCAACCGCTGTATAGCGAAGCCATCGGGATCTTCTGTGGGAGCAAGCACCCGCTGTTCAGCGTCGCGGCCCCCAGCCTTGAACAGTTGGAGGCGTGTGACTGGATCAAGCACGGTTTTCTGCCCGCCGAACAGGTGCTGCCGGTGGTGCCCAAGCGCGCGTCCGCCACCGCGTACCATATGGAAGCCGTGGCTCATGGCGTGATGGCCGGGACACACCTGGGTTACCTGCCAGCCCATTACGCCGCCCCGTGGATCGCCAGTGGGCATATGCGTGCGCTGCACCCCGATACCCTGCATTACGCTGTGCAACACAGCATGATCACCCACGTGGGGCACCCGCAAAGCGAGGCCGTGCGGGCGTTTATCGAGGATTTACTGCAGGAACACCGCGGGTAGTTCGCCGTAGACCGCGTGGCGATAGACCTGGCTGTAGGCCTGCGCATCGAGAGGACGGGCATTGGTGTCCGAGGACGAAGTGTCTGCCAGGGCTTGTGCACCGACCCACTCGGCGACGTCGGCGTCCAGGCCGATTTCGCCCAATGTATGGGGAATGCCCAGGCGTTTGCGCAAGTCCAGCACCCATGCCACGAAGCCTTCGAAATCAGGCTGCGGCAACTCCAGGTAACGGGCCAGTCGGGCGATGTCGGTGCTGATGGCCTCGCGGTTGGCGACCAGCACGTAAGGCAGCAGGATCGCATTCAACAGACCATGGTGCTTATGAAACCGCGCGCCGAGCGGGTGGGCGAGGGCATGCACGCCGCCCAGGCCTTTCTGGAAGGCCACGGCAGCCATGGCGGATGCCACCAGCATGCCTTCGCGTGCAACCAGGTCTTGGCCATCGGCATGGGCCGCGAGCAGGTGCTGTTGCACCAGGCGCACGCCTTCGACGGCAACACCGGACGACATCGGGTGGTACAGCGGCGAGCAAAAGGCCTCGATGTGGTGAGTGAGGGCGTCCATCCCGGTGGCGGCCGTGAGTGCCGGCGGCAGGCCACGGGTGAGCACCGGGTCGAGGATGACGGTGGCTGGCAACAACTCGGGATGGCTGATCACCTGTTTGATGGTGTGCTCGCTCAAGGTCAGCACGGCTTCGCGGCCCAGTTCAGAGCCGGTGCCGGCGGTGGTAGGCAGTGCGATCAGCCTGGGCAGGCCAAGCCGGGGAAAGTCCGCCAGGCTTGGGTAGCGGCTGACCACCTGGGACCATTCGAAACGCTCCAGGCCATGGCGGTCGACGGCGGCCAGGCTGATGCCCTTGGCTGCGTCCATGGCACTGCCGCCACCCAGGGCGATCAACGAGTCATGGCCACCGGCCTGGAAGGCTGAGACGCCTCGGGCCGCGTCGCACATCGTTGGGTTGCTGTGGATGTCACTGAAGACCGCAAAGGGAATGTCCGCCTGACTCAACTGAGCCTTGAGCAGCGCCAGTGGTTCCAGGGCCAGCATGCCAGGGTCGGTGACCAGCAGGGGGTTGCGCATGTCCAGCAACTGGCAGCGTTGTACCAGGACCTCCAGTGCGCCAGGGCCGCAGAAGATGTCCGTGGGGTAATTCCAATAATGAAGGGTAGGCATCTGAAGCTCCGAGTCCAAGTTAATGTGTGCGCAGCGCAGGGCTGGCAAGGCGTTGATTGGGCTTGGCCCAGAACAGATAGATCACGCCCAGCACCGCGAGTACCGAAAACACCAGGATCACTGCCCAGACCTGGAACCACGGCGCATCGGGCGGCGCCAACGCTGCCCGGGGCCAGGCGACGTTGATGCTTTCGAACACCAGCCAGATAAACGCTGCGACGTTGACCGGCATGCCCCAGCGACCGAGGCTGAAGGTGCCTGGTTCGGCTTTCCAGGTGCCGTTGAGGCGGGCGAGCAGGGCGCAGCTCACCACGATCAGGAAGACAAAGAAGAAGCCGCCACTGCCGAACGCGATCAAGGTACCGACGGCGGTGGCATTCAAGCCCAGGGCCAGGCCGAAGCTGGCAAACAACGTGCTGAACACCATGGCGGCGAAGGGCACCTTGCGTGCGTCAACCCGGCGCAACAGCGCCGACCCCGGCAGGATTTCATCCCGGGCCATGCCGAACACGGCGCGACCGATATAGGTTTGAACCGACACCACACAGGCGATAAAAGCCACCAGCACCACCGCCACGAAGGGACGTTCGGCCCAGGCACCGAAGGCATCGACCACGGCCGGTGTGACAGGGTCGATGACCTGGCCGGACACCATCGCGGCGGTGTTGGTGTAGGACAGCGTCACGGCAAAGGCGGTGAGCATGACGGTCAGGCCCACCAGGATCATCGAACGCAGGATCGCACGTGGTGTCGAGGTGCGGGCATCGGCGGTCTCTTCGGAGACTTGGGAGCAGGCGTCAAACCCCAGGAACGCCCAACCGCCCACGGCCATGGCCGTCAGGAAACCAGACACGTAGGAGCCCTCGCTTGCCGGACCAGACGTGATGCCTTCCAGCAACAAAGAAAACGAATGGTTGCGAAAGAACAACAGCAACAGCACGCCAATGCCAATTGAAGCGATGGCCTCGGCGACGATCCCGGCATTGACGAAGTACTTGAGCGGGTTGATCCCGAACAGGTTCACGCCGAGGCCGACCAACAGCAAAATCGCACCGCAGAACACCTGGGCATTGGCCGAAGGCGGCTCGCCGGTAAAGAACAACCACAACCAGAAACCACCCAGGTAGGCCACCGTGGTCAGGGACGCCAGCGCAGACGCCAAGTACATGAACCCGGTGAACCAGGCCCAACGATCACCTGCCAGGCGCTTGACCCACTGGTAGCAACCGCCTGCGAGGGGATATTGCGAAGCAAGCTCGGCATACACCAACGCCACCAACAGTTGCAGGGCCAGGCACAGCGGCACGATCCAGACCCAGGCAGGGCCGGCATTCATCGCGCCCAGGGACATCACAGAATAGATGCCCACCACAGGGGAGACCGTGGCGAACCCCACGGAAAACGACGACCACAGCGAGAGCCCCCGATGCAGTTGCTGGTCATAGCCATGGCTGTGCAACAGGCGCTCATCGGCGTTTTGCCGTTCAGACAAATGAGAGGACATAGGTATTCCTTGGGTCGGCAGACACATTATTTTTAGGATCGCCCTTGTGATCAGGGCGTACCGACGACGCGTGCTCCATCACGGGGAGGAGTGAGGAGAGCTTAAAAGGCGCAAACATTTGGAAAAATCCATATGTTTGTAGGCTGACATCTAGAAAAAGTGATGTGTCGGATGTGAAGTTGATAGCGCCGTGGAGAGACACAGCCGTTAACTCAACTAAATAGTCATTTAGTTGAGTTGGCTATCAGGGCAGGGGATTCAAGACTGGGAGAGGGTGGCAGTACGTCGCTCAGCGATACGCTCAACGGTTTGCATATGCTCAGTACCCCATTGGCACAAAGCCCCCAGCGCCGTAGCCAGGGAATGCCCGAAAGGTGTCAGAGAATACTCGACCTTGGGCGGTATTTCCTGGAAATCCACGCGGGAGATGATCTCGTCGCGCTCCAATTCCTTGAGTTGCTGGATCAGCACTTTATCGGTCACGCCGCCAATCGCGCGTCGTAATTCACCATATCGATGAACATTTTGCGCCAGGTTGAACAGCACCAAGGGCTTCCATTTGCCGCCAATCACCGCCAGGGCGGCTTCGAGCCCGCAGTTAAATGAGTTGTTGGCCATGATCGAGAAGGCTCCACAGGGGGGTACTTACTAAAAGGTGCATACTATTCAAAAAAATAGCGCAGATCTACAGTTGGGCTTCAACCTTATTCTTTGGAGTTCACCATGGGCAGGCTCAACGGAAAAATCGCAGTCATCACCGGTGGCAACAGCGGCATCGGCCTGGCAACCGCCGTTCGTTTTGCGGCTGAAGGCGCCCAAGTCGTCATTGTAGGACGCCGGCAGGAAGAACTGGACAAAGCGCTGCAGCTGATCGGTCCTGAAGCCATCGCCATACAAGGCGACATTTCAAAACTGGACGACCTTGATCGCGTGTTCACTCAAGTCAAAGCCGCCAAGGGCCGGGTTGACGTGTTGTTCGCCAACGCCGGCCTGGGGGATTTCCAGCCAATCGGCGCGATCACGGAGGAATCGTTTGACCGTACGTTCGGGATCAACGTCAAGGGCACGCTGTTCACCGTACAAAAAGCCTTGCCACTGATGAGTGCCGGCAGCTCGGTGATCCTGACGGGATCGACCACAGGCACCATGGGCACACCGGCGTTCAGTGTGTACAGCGCGACAAAAGCAGCGCTGCGGAATTTCGCCAGAAGCTGGGCATTGGACCTGAAAGGCACGGGCATCCGCGTCAACGTGCTGTCGCCAGGTCCGATCTCGACACCAGGCCTGGACCTCGCGCTTTCAGGCACAGGTCAGAAGGAAGCGATTATTGACGACATGACCGCGCAGGTTCCGTTGAACCGCATTGGCAAGCCGGAAGAAGTCGCAGCGGCCGCGTTGTTCCTGGCTTCGGATGAGAGCAGCTTCATGACGGGCAGTGAAATGTTTGTTGATGGTGGGTTTGCTCAGGTTTGAGGGAGATGGGGGTTTTGCCTGTTGAAATCTGACGGGCACTGCCTCTGATTACGCAATACGATATTACGCATAATGTATATTATGTTAAATTACGTATCTGACCCTAGCGGCCCCTATCTGTCCAATGTCACTAACTTTCGGTTGAAACATCGTCTTCATCTCCAACCTCATCAATCCGAAATATCAGTCACCTGAATCACTTGATCACCCGGAGTCTGCGCAACGCCCTTCTTCTCCCTGCGATCATTAATCCACCCCCCAACCTGGGCAGCAAACTCCGCTGGCGACTTACGCCCAACCTTCCTCGCAAGGTCAAGAATGGTCTGTTGGGCCAGCGCATCTTCCATACGCTTCTGCGCCGTCATCATGGCCGCATGGACTGAGCAGTGGCCGTCCAGCGCCCAAGCCGGTGGTGCGCCATCAAACAACGCGCAGCGCCCGCGAATTTCACGGCAATTGAAGATGAGTTTCTGGCCATCAATCGCGTTGACGATATCAAGCAGGCTGATTTCGTCAGACGGCCTGGACAGCTTGAAGCCGCCGCGCACGCCTTCGGTGGCCACGACCAGGTTGGCCTTGGCCAGCTTGGTGAAAATCTTCCCGAGGTAGTCCAGGGGCACGCCTTGCAACTCTGCAAGATCGCGCACGCTGGCCTCTCGGCTTTCGCCGCCATCGCCCACCAGGAAAATCAGGCAATGAATGCCGTATTCGACGCCCGCGCTGTAAAGAGACATGCCAATCTCCGACTTAATTAGTCGCACAAACTAACAGAAAACTGTGGAGCAAGCCAGCTCACCACGCGTTAAACCACTGTCATCCAGACACCAAACACCTATACCGAGAGCCCCATTTCGTAAGGCTTTCGAGACTTTTCCCATACCGGTTAAAACGCAGCCTCGCAAAAAATAGCCTTGCGCCAATTAACTACGACAAATATAGTCGCCGTTATCAAGCCACCCATCACCTCACCCCCAAAGGTAAAAAAATGAAGCAGCACATTCTGATTATTGGCGCGGGTTTCGGCGGCCTGTGGACGGCATTGAGCGCGACGCGCCTGTTCGACATTCATGACCGCAATGACGTCGACGTAACCGTATTGGCCCCGCAAGCCGAGCTGCGCATCCGCCCGCGTTTTTACGAACCGGATGCTCACCAGCTGTTCGCGCCGATTGGCGAACTGTTCGAGGCAGTAGGCGTGACCTTCATCAAAGGCGCGGCCGAGACCATCGACGTCGAACAAAAACACGTCGCCTACCTCGATGCCTCCGGCAATCGGCAGGTGCTCAACTACGACAAGCTGGTACTGGCCACCGGCAGCCGGCTCGCCATGCCGGGCACGCCGGGTGTAGCGGAGCACGCCTTTGCCGTAGACCAGATCGAGCAAGCCGTACGCCTGGAGAACCACCTCAAAGCCCTGGCAGACCGTCCCTACAGCAAAGGCCGTAACACCGTAGTCGTGGCTGGCGGCGGCTTCACCGGCATAGAAACAGCAACCGAAATGCCCGCACGTTTGCGTGCCATCCTGGGTGAAAACGCCGATATCGAGGTGATCATCGTGGATCGCAGCGAAGCAATCGGCGCGTCGATGGGCGCCGAAATCGGCCGGTCGATCGCCGAGGCCAGCGAAGAGTTGGGCGTGAAATGGCAGTTGAAATCCTCGGTGGTCGCCGTCGATGAAAATGGCGTCACCCTGGACAATGGCCAGCATCTGGAAGCCAGTACCGTGATCTGGACCACCGGCGTGCGCGCCAGCTCGCTGACCGAACAGATCCCCGGTGAGCGTGATGCGCTCGGGCGCCTGCACGTGGACGCAAACCTCAAAGTCATCGGCCAACCCGATGTCTTCGCCACCGGCGATGTGGCTTACGCCGCCACCGATGCACTGGGCAACCACGCGTTGATGACCTGCCAGCACGCGATCATGCTGGGCCGTTACGCCGGCAACAATGTCGCCGCGCAGGTTCTGGGGGTGGATCCGACACCCTACAGCCAGCCCAAGTACGTGACCTGCCTGGACCTGGGCGGCTGGGGCGCGGTGTACACCGAGGGTTGGGATCGCCAGGTCAAGTTGACTCGCCAGGAAGGCAAATCGCTCAAGACCCAAATCAATACCGTGTGGATCTACCCACCGGCTGCCAACCGTGAAGCGGCGTGGGCAGCGGCGGATCCATTGATCCCGATTGCCTGACAGTCCTTTGACGAGAGTGGCCGGTACCCATCCCGGCTCACCTCTCAGCTAACAATCACCGCAACACGCGATAGATCTCAGCAACCACCTGCCTCGTCGCCTCCTCGATCGTCCCTTCATTACGGCATAAAACCCATCCATGCGCCGCAGCCGCTTGCTCGAATGCCGCGGTGCACGCGGCATGTTCTTGCAGCGAATGGATCACGGTACTGCCCAGCCCACGCCCGCGTGCGGCAGCCCTTGCCCACGAGATCTCGGGGGCAGTGACCACCCCGATATGCAGATCCGGCACTCGCACGTTTCGCTCAATGTTCAAGCGCAGGATCTCTTCCATTGGGACGCTGCGGCGAAAGGCGGCATCCGACGGATACCAGCGGTCAATCAAAACGATACTGCCTGCTGGCTGCCTGGGCAGCACGTGCCGAGAAATCCACGCACGACTATCCGCGAAGCGCTCGCACACCGCCCACTCCAAATCCCGACCCGGGTGCCTGGCGAGCGTGTTAACCAGGGCCATTGTTTCACTTCTATTGGGATCGTTATTTCGCTCGCACAGCCGGATCACCTTGTTGTCGTCAGCCCTCAGGGCTTTGGTAACGGCTTCCAACAGCGTGGTTTTACCCGTGCCCTTGGGCCCATCCAGAGAAATAAACATCATTAACCAACGATTGATAAAGGCATTGACGGACTCTAACCGAATTTCTGGAAAAGATACGGCACGCCCATTCCGTCCCGGAATAAACGTTAGTCCCGTTTGCGTACTACAGGCGGTTCATGGCGCCCTTTAGCTTGCCTGCTTCGACGCCCACCAAAGCCCCGCCAACAAGGAACCCTCGATGCAACGACTATTCCGCACGATCCTCGTTTTCTCAGCACTGTCCCTGTCTGTAGGGTCTGCTTATGCGCAGTCGGTCGACACCACCAAGCCGCATTCCAGCGAAGTCACCCTGGTCGATATTCCCGTCAGCCCGTCCCACAAAATCACCGTCGAGCGTCGCGGCAAGATCGTCCTGATTGGTATCAACCGCCCCAACATCCAGAACAGGCTTGATCCGGAAGCGTATCTGGCCCTCGCCAAGGCCTATTACGATTACGACCATGACCCTTCGCTGCGCGCCGCGGTGTTGTTCGGATACGGCGATAACTTTTCCCAGGGCGTAGACGTTGAAGGCTTCAAAGCCGTCGCCAGCTCGGGTGGCGTCACACTCGGTGACGGGCTTATCGACCCGCTCGGCAAGAAGATGCCTTTGCTCACCAAACCCTTGATCGTGGCGGTGCACGGCGACACCTGGAACCTGGCGCATGAGCTGTTTCTGGTTGCCGACATACGGGTCGCCGCGAGCAACACCGACTTCGGCCAGGACGAAAACACCCACGGTCGTTTCCCGGGCGGTGGCTCCACCGTTCGCTTCGTGCGCGAAGCCGGCTGGGGCAACGCGATGCGCTACATTTTGACGGGCGATCATTGGACGGCCCGTGAGGCTTATCGTATGGGCACGGTCCAGGAGATTCCCGATCCACAGTCAGCGCTCGACAAGGCGATCGAGATTGCAAACAAGATCGCCGCCAATGGACCCTTAGGGATCAAAGCCTCGCTGGTCACTGCGCACCGCGTCATAGACCCGGTGCAAGCTGAGGCGTTGTCCGGGTTGGATACGCAACGGGCAGCGCTGTACAAGTCCGAGGATTTCCAGGAGGGGCGCAAGGCTGAGGCCGAAGGAAGAACGCCGGTCTATCAGGGCAAATAGAGGCTGAGCACGCTTCGCATCAAGCTGCCTGTTGCCGGGCAGCTTGACGAGTCACACCTTCAGGCCCCAAACCTCTCAATCCCCAACCCCAAACTCTCGCGCAACGTCGTCCCTTCATACGCCCTGCGATACACCCCCCGCTCCTGCAGCAACGGTACAACCTCCCGGGTAAACCGCGTGAACTGCTCCGGGTGTCCGATGTAGATGTTGAACCCATCCACAGCCCGCGCTTCAAACCAGTCCGCCATTTTCTGCGCCACAGTATCCGCGCTGCCCACAAACGCCCCCGGGCGCAGTTGCCGGCCAAATTCCACGGCCTGGCGCAAGGTGAATCCCTTCTCCCGCGCCTGATCAGCAATGCGTTTGGCCGCTGTGAAGAAGCTGCTGCGTGCGGCTTCCAGGCTCTCCTGGGGAAACGGCGCCTCCAGGTCGTACTGCGTGAAATCGTGCCAGCCAAAATTACGCCCGAACTCCTTCAACGCCAGCTCAAAGCTATGGTCAGCTTGATGGTAGTGCTGCTCGATTTCCCGTGCATGGGCGTCGGTGTCGCCCACGTAGACTTCAGCGCCGGGCATGACCAATAGTTGCTCGGGGTCACGACCGTGCTGCTCCGCCCTGCCCTTTACCTCTTTATAGAACGCCTGGCCCTGCTCGATGCTGGCGGCGTGGGTGAAAATCACGTCGGCGGTGGCGGCGCCCAGGTCGCGGCCTTGCTCGGAGTCGCCCGCCTGAAAGATCACCGGCTGGCCTTGGGGTGAGCGTTGGATGTTCAACGGGCCGACCACGGAAAAGTGCTCGCCCTTATGGTTCAGGCTGTGCAGTTTGCTCGGGTCGAGGAATTGGCCGGTGGCACGGTCGCGCACGAACGCATCGTCCTCGTAGGAGTGCCACAGCCCCTGCACCACCTGCACGTGTTCGGCAGCGCGGCCATAGCGAGTGTCGTAGTCGTAGTGTTCGTCACGGCTGTAGTTGCCTGCGGTACCGGCATCGCCGCTGGTGACCACGTTCCAGCCGGCGCGGCCTTTGCTGATCAGGTCCAGGGAGGCCAGGCGTCGGGCCACGTTATACGGCGAGTTATAGGACGTGGTCAGGGTGCCGACCAACCCGATATGCCGCGTACTCACGGCCAGCGCCGACAACAGCGTCAGCGGTTCCAGGCGGTTGAGGTAATGGGACGGCGAACCGGGTGTGATGAACTGGCTGTCGACGATGAACACCAGGTCGAACAGCGCCGCCTCGGCCTGGCGGGCAATGTCGATGTACCAGTCGACGTTGACGCTGGCGTCGGCCGGCAATTGCGGGTCAAGCCACAGGTTGTGGCGACCTGGCCCGCCGCAGCCCATGGTCAAGGCGCCGAGTTTCAGTTGTCGTTTGCTCATGTCTGAAGGATTCCTTGAGGCGTTCAGGGCTGCTTTTGGGCGACGGCGGGTTGCAGGGACGCTGCGAAAGAGTCATCGAACAAGCTGGCTGCCGAGTACGACTTGACCAGGCCCTGTCCGGCGAAAAAGTCCACGGTCTTTTGCGCTTCCAGCGGCGACTCGGCCGTCACCGGTTCCACCGTGGTGCGTGCCCGAGCGAACCAGGCGCGGGCAATGTCGGCGTCCGCGCGGGTGCGTTTGGCCCAGGCATCGGCATAGGCGTCGCCGTTGGCTGGGTTCTGGCGAGCCCACTCACGGGCTTTTTTCAGGCGCAGCAGAAAGTCGCTGATCGGTGCGCGTTTGGCGTCCACGGCTTTAGCGCTCGCGGCTATGTAGCTCTGGGCGGGAATCAAGCCTTCGGCGGTGGCCAACACGCGCGCGCCCTGCCGTTCCTGCTGTGTGACGTAGGGTTCCCACGTGGCAATTACGTCCACCGAACCGCCCTCCAGAGCATGGGACGCGTCCAGTGCACTGAGGTAGCGCAGTTCCAGCGAGTCCACCGGCACGTTAGCGTTGGCGAGCGCGGTCAGCAGCAATTGCTGGCTCCAGGAGCCTTTCCAGACGGCAGCGCGCTTGCCGGCGAGGTCCGCCAGGCTGTGAATTGATGAATCTTTCTTCACCAGGATGGCCACGCCGTCGAGGTTTTGCCGGGTAATGCCGATGACCTTGATCGGCGCGCCCAACGCGCCGAGGAACAACACCGGCGCATCCCCCAGCAGGCCGATGTCCAGGCTGTCGGCATTGAGCGCTTCGGCCACCGGAGAACCGGCGGTGAATTGCTTCCACTCAAGGGTGTACGGCAGGTCATCCAACACCCCCGCCGCTTCCATCACGGCCTGGGCGTTATAACTTTGGTCACCCACCACCAGCGTTTGCGCGTTCGCGGCCAGGCACAGCAGTGCGGCGGTCAGCCCGGTCGCCAGTTTTGTCAGGTAACGCACGTTCGCTCCAGATGCCCTTTCGGGCACTTCAGGTCGATCCGCGTGCGCGGTCTCGGCATTGTTGTAGGGCGGTCACAATGACGGCCAAACCAGTGCCTGTAAAATACCTATAATGCATAACCTAATTCTTTATAAATGCACCAAATGCATTTTATGGCGTTAGGCAGTCATCCCGACGCAGGCCCTCACATTGCGTAGCGCCAAGCACCACCTACACTGATTCAAACCCAGCGATTCCGGGCTCTTTTCACCGGGTCGAGCTGATGCAGCTGCAAAGAAACAGTTAACCAACTGATCGATCAGAGCAACCATGAAAGAGCAGCCCCGGCAGCGTGCATCCAGCTCCAAACCGGTCGGTAATTCCCGACAGACACACCTTCTGGCGCCCTTGAGCCTGCTGTGCATCGCCCTGGCGGCGTGCACCGTCGGGCCGGATTTCACCCGACCGGATGTCCCTGCCGGTGCCGACTACCAACGCGAAAAACTCACCAGCACCGCCAAGTCCGACATCAACACCGGCGGCGCTGCCCAGCGGCTGGTGGCCGGCATGGATATTCCCGGCCAATGGTGGACGCTGTTCCGTTCGCCCACGCTCAACACCTTGATAGAAGAAGCCCTGCGCGCCAACCCGGATGTGAGCGCGGCCCAAGCGGCGTTGCGCCAGGCTAACGAACAGGTCTACGCCGACCAGGCATCGCTGTTTCCTTCTGTCACCGCGAATGCCTCGAAAACCCGCGAGAAAGTCTCCGGCGTCACGGCGGGCTTGCCAGAATCGCCCATCCTGACGGTCAGTTCTGCGTCACTAAACGTGTCCTACGCTCCGGACGTATTCGGTGGCACTCGCCGGCAAATAGAAGGTACGACGGCGCAAGCCGAGTACGAGCGTTTCCAGTTGGAGGCGACCTACCTGACGTTGACCGCAAACGTGGTCAACACCGCTATCAGCCTGGCCTCTCTACGCGATCAAGTCGCCGCCACCGAAGAAATCATCCGGCTGCAAGGCGGCCAGCTCGATCTATTGCAGGCGCAGCGGCGACTCGGCGCCATCGGTGACAGCGACGTGCTGACCCAGCAGACCGCCCTGGCCCAAACCCGTGCGACGCTGCCGCCCTTGCAGAAGCAACTGGCACAAACCCGCAACCAGTTGATGGCTTATCTGGGGCGGTTTCCGAACCAGGACCGTGGCGAGGCGTTCAACCTGGCGTCCCTGCGCTTGCCGGAAGAACTGCCCGTGAGCCTGCCCTCGGCCATCGTCGGCCAGCGGCCGGATGTGCGCTCTGCCGAAGCGCAACTGCATCAAGCCAGCGCCAACATCGGCGTAGCGGTGGCCAACCAGTTGCCCCAGTTCAGCATTACCGGGTCCATAGGGTCGACCGTGGCCAGCGGGACCAAACTGTTTTCTGCCGGCTCCGGTGTATGGAGCCTGGCCGGCGCCATCGCCCAGCCGATCTTCGACGCGGGCAAGCTGGAGCACCAGAAGCGCGCGGCCGTGGCCGCCTATGACGAGTCGGCAGCACGCTATCGCGGCACGGTGATCACGGCATTCCAGGACGTGGCCAACTCACTGCGCGCACTCGACGCCGACGCCGATGCGCTGAATCAGCAAGTGGTGGCCGAACGTTCCGCCCAGGCCAACCTGGACCTGGTGCAAGCCCAGTTCAAGCTCGGCGCCGTGGCTTACATCAACCTGCTCAACGCCCAGCAGACCTACCAGAACACCGTGCTGGCTCGGGTCAAGGCCCAGGCTGCGCGCTACAGCGATACCACGGCGCTGTTCCAGGCCCTGGGCGGCGGCTGGTGGAACCGCACGGATGTGGACCCGGCCACGGCCGGCAAACCGGACCGTTTCGGCCTCCCCTCGTGGCAAGAAATCATGCCGGCCAAGAACGCGGCGCGACTGAACTGAATCATTGAAACAGTGAGAACCTTCCATGGCTGACGTCAACACCGCCCCTGCCCTGCCCCACGAACCGGGCCCGCCGCGCAAGCGCCGCTTGTGGCGGCCGATGCTGCTGATGATCCTGGTGGTGCTGGTGATTGTCGCGATCATTGCCGGGGTGAAGTACGTGCAGATTTCGGCGCTGATCGCCCAGTCGAAAGTGCCGTTACCCGCCGCCGTTGTGACCGCTCTGCACGTGCCGTTAGAAGAGTGGCAGCCCAACGTCTCTGCCGTGGGTTCGATGAAAGCGGTACGCGGTGTGGACGTGACCACCGAAGTCGGCGGCATCGTGCGTACCCTCGGCTTCAAGCCCGGGCAGGAAGTGGCCGCCCAGGCATTGCTGGTGCAGCTAAATGCGGACTCGGACATTGCCCAGCTGCATTCCCTTGAAGCCACCGCCGACCTGGCCGTGATCGTGCTCAAGCGTGACAAGGCCCAACTGGCGGTCAACGCCATCTCCCAGGCCCAGGTCGACACCGACACCGCCGACTTGAAAGCCAAGCTCGCCGCCGCCGAACAACAACGGGCGCTGGTGGAGAAAAAATCCATCCGCGCACCCTTTGCCGGGCGTATCGGCATTACCGCGGTCAACCCCGGCCAGTACCTCAACCCCGGCGACAAGATCGCCACGTTGCAGACGTTTGATCCCATCTACATCGACTTCAGCGTGCCGCAGACCCAGCTGGAAGCCATCGCCATCGGCCAAGCCGTGTCGGTCACGGCCGACGGGCTGTCCAACCAGACGTTCAGCGGCCGCGTCAGCACCATCGACACCCAGTTCGACGCCACCACACGCAACGTCACCGTAGAAGCCACCGTCGACAACCCCAAGCAACACCTGGTGCCTGGGATGTTCGCCCGCGCCGTGGTGAACGCGGGTAGCCCGCAGCGCTACCTCACCGTGCCGCAAACCTCGGTCACCTATAACCCTTACGGCACCACCGTGTTCATCGCCACGTCGAGCAAGAACGACAAAGGTGAAGAGGTGCTCACGGCGCAACAGACCTTTATCAAGACCGGGCCGACCCGGGGCGATCAGGTGGCGATTCTGTCGGGCGTGAAGGAAGGCGACCTGTTGATCACCAGCGGCCAGATGAAGCTTAAAAATGGCTCGCCGGTGAAGATCGATAACAACGCCGCACCGTTGAACGACCCCGCGCCGACTCCGCAAGAACACTAAGGGTGTCCCATGAAGCTTACCGATACCTTTATACATCGACCGGTCTGGGCGATTGTCGTCTCGCTGTTCATCCTGATCCTGGGGCTGCGCTCGATCTTCGAGCTGCCGGTGAACCAGTGGCCGCGCACTGAAAACACCGTGGTCACCATCACCACCGCGTATTACGGTGCGGATGCGTCCACGGTCGCCGGTTTCATCACCCAGCCGCTGGAATCGGCCATCGCCCAAGCCCAGGGTATCGATTACTTGTCGTCCACCAGTATCACCGGGGTCTCGACCATCACCGCCACCCTGCGGTTGAACTACGAGGCCAGCAAGGCGCTCACCGAGATCAACACCCAGGTCAACTCGGTCAAGAACCAGTTGCCAGCGCAGTCCCAGGAACCGGTGCTCACCGTCGCCGTCGGGCAAACCACCGACGCCATGTACCTGGGCTTCTACAGCGACACCTTGCCCACTAACAACATCACCGACTACCTGGTGCGGGTGGTCAAGCCCAAGCTGGATTCGTTGCAGGGCGTGCAAACCGCGGAAATCCTCGGTGGGCGCCAGTTCGCCCTGCGCGCTTGGCTCGACCCGAACAAGCTGGCCGCGCACAACGTGTCGGCACAAGACGTCTCCACCGCCCTGGCCAACAACAACTACCTGTCGGCCGTCGGCTCCACCCGGGGGCAAACCGTCACGGTTGACCTCACCGCCGGCACCGATTTGCACACGGTGGATGAGTTCAAGCGCCTGGTGATCAAGCAGAAAGGCGACGCCCTGGTGTACCTGGAAGACGTCGCTACCGTCACCCTCGGCGCCGAAAGCTACGACAGCAGCGTGGCGTTTTCCGGCAAGCGCTCGGTGTTCATCGGCATCAAGGCGGCGCCGAGTGCCAACATTCTCAACGTGGCGCAAAGCGTGCGCGAGGCCTTCCCGGAGCTGCAATCCCAACTGCCCAGCGGCGTGCGCGGCGAGATCGTGTATGACTCCACGGCCTTCATCAACACCTCTATCTATGAAGTGGTGAAAACCCTGGTCGAAGCCATGATCATCGTCTCGGTGGTCATCTACCTGTTCCTCGGCTCGTTCCGCGCGGTGATCGTGCCGTTGGTGGCGATTCCGCTGTCGCTGGTCGGCACCTTTTTTGTCATGTACCTGCTGGGGTATTCCATCAACCTGTTGACCCTGCTCGCCCTGGTGCTGGCCATCGGGCTGGTGGTGGATGACGCGATCATCGTGGTGGAGAACGTCGACCGGCATATCAAGGAAGAAGGCAAGAGCGTGCTGGAAGCGGCGCTGACGGCGGCGCGAGAACTGGGTGGGCCGATCCTGGCGATGACGGTGGTGCTGGTCGCCGCCTATGTACCCATCGGCTTGCGCAGTGGCCTGACGGGTGCGCTGTTCAAGGAGTTCTGCTTTTCGCTGGCCGGCGCGGTGACCGTCTCGGCCGTGGTTGCGTTGACGTTGTCGCCGATGATGACGTCCAAGCTGTTCAAGCCCGGGCAGGAAGAAGGCCGCTTCGCCCGCCGCCTCGACGGGTATTTCGACTGGCTGCGCAAGCGTTATCACCGCATCCTGTCGGGCGGCCTGGATATCTGGCCGGTGCTGGTGACCTTTGGGTTTGTGCTGTTCCTGCTGGTGGCCGCCAGTGGCATGACCGCCAAGAGCGAACTGTCGCCTACCGAAGACCAGGGCCTGGTGTTCATGCAGATCAAAGGCCCGCCCACCGCCTCGCCGCAGCAGATGGAGCGCATTGCCGACCAGGCATTCCAGATCGCCAACAAGGAGGCTGAATACGCGCAGATGTTCCAACTGACCGGGTTGCCGATTCTCAACCAGGGCCTGGGCGGCGTGCTGCTCAAGACCTGGGACGACCGCACCCGGTCCCAGGCTCAACTGATCCTCGAACTGCAGCAAAAATGGAACCAGGTGCCGGGCGCAACCATTGCCGCGTTCCCGCTACCGTCGCTGCCAGGCGCCCAAGGTTTGCCTGTGCAATTCGTGATCACCACCACCGACTCGATAGAGAACCTCAACGAAGTGGCCCAAGCCGTGGTGGCCGAAGCGCAGAAGCAACAGCTGTTCTACTTCTCCGACATGGACCTGAAACTGGACAAACCCCAGGCGCGCCTGGTGGTCGACCGTGAAAAAATCGCCGCCCTGGGCATGACCCAGGCCGACGTCGGTGCCGCGTTATCCGCCGCCTTGGGTGGCAACTACGTGAACTATTTCTCCACTGCCGGGCGCTCGTACAAAGTGATTCCCCAGGTGTTGCAAGTCGACCGCCTAAACCCGGAGCAGATCCTCGATTACTACATCCGCACGCCGTCGGGCAGCATGATCCCGGCGCGCACCGTGGCGCATATCGAAACCTCCACGCAGCCGGAGTCGATCAACCACTTCCAGCAGCTCAATTCGGCAACGCTTTCGGGCGTGAGTGGCGTGGCCCAGGGCGAACTGTTGGCGAAGCTCAACACCATCCTGAAAAACGTCGCACCCTCGGGCTACACCTCTGACTTTTCCGGCGAATCCCGCCAGTTCATCCAGGAATCGGGTGGGTTTGTCGGGCTGTTGCTGTTCTCAATCCTGATCGTCTACCTGGCCCTGGCGTTCCAGTTCGAAAGCTTCCGCGACCCGGTGGTTATCCTGTTTTCGGTGCCCCCTGCCCTGTTTGGCGCGCTGGCCTTTATCACCATGGGCTACGCCTCGATCAACGTGTACACCCAAGTGGGCCTGGTGACGTTGTTGGGCTTGATCACCAAGCACGGCATTTTGATCGTGCAGTTCGCCAACGAATTGCAACGCGCCGGACGCAGCAAGCGCGAGGCCATCGAAGAGGCTGCGGCGGTACGGCTGCGGCCGATCTTGATGACCACGGCGGCGATGGTGCTGGGCGTGGTGCCGCTGGTGTGGGCCTCCGGCGCCGGCGCTGCGGGGCGGCACGACATGGGCCTGGTGATCTTCAGCGGGTTGTCGATCGGTACCCTGCTGACGCTGTTCATGGTGCCGGCGATGTATATGTTCATTGGTGCGACGCACCATCACGAGGCAGAAGAACCCGTGCCGGAATACCCGCTGTGAGGTGAATGGCTACGCCTTGCCGTGCGCTTCAAAAACCGCTCCAGGCGCTCGCCAAGGATGCTGCGCGCCGCGATTTGACGGCGTTTCGTCTTGTCCATCGACTAACTGTGAACCCTGGATCCATGTGTTTGGCACATGCCTCATGCTCAAACGTCATAATCCCTTGTTCACCTGCATGGTAATCTCGCGCCACCACGAATAGACATTGATCGTCACAAGACGATGACCAGAGCCAGGAAACAACATGCCGAAAATCTCTCACTCAGCACTGCGCCGTAATTTCCGTGAACTGCTTGCAAAGCCGATCTGCGTAGAAACCGCCTCCGTTTTTGACCCCATGTCCGCGCGCATCGCGGCCGACCTGGGCTTTGAAGTCGGTATCCTCGGCGGTTCGGTAGCATCGTTGCAGGTACTGGCGGCACCCGATTTTGCGCTGATCACCCTGAGTGAGTTCGTCGAGCAAGCCACGCGGATCGGCCGTGTGGCCCAGCTGCCGTTCATTGCCGACGCTGACCACGGCTACGGTAACGCGCTGAACGTGATGCGCACCGTCGAAGAGCTTGAACGTGCCGGCGTCGCCGCGCTGACCATCGAAGACACCCTGCTGCCCGCGCAATTCGGGCGCAAGTCCACCGACCTGATCTCCATCGATGAAGGCATCGGCAAAGTCAAGGCCGCGCTGGAAGCCCGCGTCGACCCGGCGCTGTCCATCATCGCGCGTACCAATGCCGGCGTGCTGCCGACCGAAGACGTCATCGAACGCACCAAGGCCTACGAAAAAGCCGGCGCCGACGGGATCTGCATGGTCGGCGTCAAAGACTTCGATCACCTGGAGCAGATTGCACAGAACCTCACGGTGCCGTTGATGCTGGTGACCTACGCCAATCCCAAGCTCAACGACAGCGAGCGCCTGGCCAAGCTGGGTGTGCGGATCGTGGTGGCCGGCCATGGCGCCTACTTTGCCTCGATCAAGGCCACCTACGACAGCCTGCGTGCCCAGCGCAACATCACGTCCAGCACGTCGAACCTCAGCGCTACCGAACTGACCCACACCTATACGCTGCCTGAGAGCTACGTGGCATGGGCCGAAGAATTCATGGATGTGAAAGAGTAACAACCCGCCCCCGGCAACGCGTTCATCTGCCGGGGGCGTCTTGCTTTACCGGGTAAACAACTGGGCCACGCTCGTAATGTTCGACTGGCCCAGCCCTTCGATGATGCCGTGCTGGAACACACTGCGCGCCGCCGCAATGGTCGGTGCGTCGTCTACAGAACCCGCCGCGTCGATGGCGTAGCCGAAGTCTTTCTCCATCAGTTCCACTGGGAACCTGGGTGCGTTGTCACCCGCCAGCATCAACCCGACCATCTGCCGCGCCGCCGCGCTCGACACCGGGGTGCCGCCGATCACTTCAAACACGCGCTGCGCATCGGCGCCGGCCCGCTGGAGGATGCCCATCAACTCCGCCAACACGGCCACCTGCACACCGAGCAAGGCATTGGTGCCCAGCTTGGTCAGTGCACCAGCGCCGAGCGGGCCGACCAGGTGCAGGGACGAACCCAGCACATTCAACAGCGGCCGGGTACGTTCAAAGGTTTCGGCGTCGCCACCTAACAAGTAGACCAGCTGCGCTGACTCGGCCTGTGGCCGCGAGCCCGAGACCGGCGCCTCAAGCAACGACACGCCATAGTGAGCCGCCTCGTGACCCAGCTCACGCACCCAGTTGGGCGACAGCGTCGAGCTTTCAATCGCCACCGAACCCTTGGTCATTCCGGCCAGGGCGCCTTTTACCGGGTCGAGCCAGACTTGGCGCGATGCGCCGTCGTCGCGCACCATCGAGAACACAAACTCAGCACCTTTCACCGCGTCCTTCGGGCTGCTGCCTTGCTTGGCGCCCTTGGCCACCAGCTCCGCGGCGGCCTCAGGCTCACGGTTCCACACGGTCACCTGGTGGCCGGCGTTGAGCAGGTTCAGCGCCATGCGCGAACCCATCGCGCCGATGCCTAGAAATGCAATATCAGACATGGGTAAAGCCTCATCAGGAATAGGAACGTGCGTGGGTCAGATGCCTTGGCCGCCTGACACTTCGATACGCTGGGCATTGACCCAGCGGTTTTTCTCGGACAACAGGCTGGCAATCATCGGGCCGATGTCGTCGGGTACACCGGCACGGCCGAGGGCGGTCATGTCGGCGAAAATCTTGTTCACTTCAGGGTTGTCGCGCACCGCGCCGCCGCCAAAATCCGTCTCGATGGCACCCGGTGCCACGGTATTCACCGCAATCCCGCGCCCGCCAAATTCCTTGGCCATGTACACCGACAGCACTTCCACCGCCGCCTTCACTGCCGCATAGGCCGCGTAGCCGGGGAACGACACGCGGGTGAGCCCGGTAGACAGGTTGACGATACGCCCGCCGTCGGCGATCAACGGCAGCAGCGCCTGGGTGAGGAAGTAAACACCCTTGAAGTGCACGTTGACCAAGCCGTCGAACTGCGCCTCGCGGGTGTGTTCGATCAGCGCGTAGTCGCCGTGGCCGGCGTTGTTCACCAGGTGATCGAAACTGTCGCGCTGCCAGTGATGGCGCAGTACGTCAGCCAACTCGCTGGCGAACGCAGCAAAACCGCTGACATTGCCAGTGTCCAAGGGCAGCGCCACGGCTTTGCGGCCCAGGGCCTGGATCTCGGCGACCACCGCCAGCGCATCGTCTGCACGGCGCTGATAGGTGACGATGACATCGCCGCCCTGGCGCGCAATGCTCAGGGCAGTGTTACGGCCGAGACCGCGGCTGGCGCCGGTGACAATAGAGATAGTGGTCATAGCAAAACTCCTCAGTAGGTGTGAGGCCATCATAGGAAGTGGCCTGCCGGATGGCGTTGCCGGAAACTGGGGGTTGTTTGCCCAATCCTCCCAGTTTCACGGCGTGCATCAACGGATGCTCAGCAACTTGGTGGTCTGGTACGGTGCCAGGATCTCGCGGCCGCCTTCGGTGCCGATGCCGCTCTCTTTCCAGCCGCCCAGGGGCACTTCCGGGTGATGGGTGACGACATCGTTCAAGCCGATGGCGCCAAACTGCAACCCATCGGCCAGGCGCCGTTGGCGCGCCAGGTCCTTGCAGAAAATGTAGGCAGACAGGCCGAACTCCAGGCCATTGGCGCGGGCGAGCATGTCCTCTTCGTCCGTAAAGGACTGGATCGGTGCCAGCGGTCCGAAGGGTTCCTCATGCAGGATCTTCGCGCCCTGCGGCACCTGCGTCAGCACGGTGGGCGCGTAGAAAAAGCCTTGAGTGCCCAACCGTTCGCCACCGGCAAGCACCGTGGCGCCGCGTGCGCGGGCGTCATCCACCAGCTCGGCGACCGCCTGCAAGCGACGTTCACTCACCAGCGGGCCCATCTGCGTTTGCGCATCCAGGCCATCGCCCACGCGCCACTGGGTGGCGTGTTCCGCCATGCGTGCGGCAAATCGGTCGTGCAGGTTGGCCTCGACAAAAAAGCGGGTGGGCGACAGGCAGATCTGCCCGGCGTTCTTGAACTTGGCCCTGGCCAGGAAGTCGGCGGTGGCCTCCGGGTCGACATCCCCGCAGACAATCACCGGGGCATGGCCGCCCAGCTCCATGGTCACCGGTTTCATCGCCCTACCCGCTGCGGTGGCGAGCAACTTGCCGATGGGGATGGAACCGGTGAACGTCACTTTCGCCACAATCGGTGAAGTGATCAGGTGATCGGACACCTGATTGGGGTTGCCAAACACCACGGCAATCGCCGCCTTCGGTACGCCCGCTGCGAGCAGCGCCCTGGCCATGATCAACACCGACGCGGGCGTTTCCTGCGACGGTTTGCAGATGATCGAGCACCCTGCCCCCAAGGCGCCGGCAAACTTTTTCGCGGCTTGTGCCATGGGAAAGTTCCACGGGGTAAAGGCTGCGATCACCCCGATCGGGTGGGTTTGCACTTCGAAGCGCTGCGCGCTGTCACGCCCACTCAGCACACGGTCACTGATCCGCCGTGCCTCTTCACCGCCCCATTCGAGGAAGTCCGCCGAACGCTCGACTTCATCTTTCGCCTCGGCCAACGGCTTACCTTGCTCCAGGGTAATTGCCTGGGCCGCGCTCTCGACGTCGGCCCGCAGCAGTGCGGCGGCCCGCTTCATGATGCGGCCGCGCTCCCACGGCATCACCGCCTGCCATTCCAGCAAGCCCCTGACGGCCACGTCGAGGATTTCGTCGAGGTCTGCCGGCGAGGCGTGGGCGACGCGACCGATCACCTCACCGGTGGCCGGGTTGACCACCGCCTCGCTCACACCGTCTGAACCGTCGCGTTCGACGCCGTCGATCAACAGCTGAAAGGTATTGGCCATGATTACACCCGCCCGGCCAGTGCCTGCAGGACCGCAGCGGCCATGGGCGCACTGGACGCCGGGTTCTGGCCGCTGATCAAATGGCCGTCGCTCACCACAAACGGCGCCCAGTTTTCCGCGCCGCGCACGTAGTTCGCGCCCCGTTCGCGCAAGGTGGTCGCCAGCAGCCAAGGGGCGTTTTCAGCGGTGCCGAAGTCGACTTCTTCTTCATCACTGAACGCGGTCAGCTTGCGCCCGGCAAACAGCCAACTGCCATCGGGCTTGACCGCACTGAGCAACGCCGCCTGGCCGTGACACACCGAACCAATCAAGGTGCCGGCCTTGTCGGCGTCGAACAGCACGCGGGCCATGTCGGCGTCCTTGTACAGGTCCTCGACCGGGCCGTGCCCACCTGGCACCACCACGGCGGCGTAAGCGGCGGTGTTCACCTCCGCGAGTTTCAGCGGGTGCTGCAAGTCCTGGGCAATACTGGTGAGGTAGTCGACAAAGTGCTGGACCTGCGACCCGGCAAATGCCGGATCAAGGCTTTTCGGGTCGGCGGTGGGTGTTACGCCGCCGGGCGTGGCGAGCGCCACGGTATGGCCGGCCTGGGCAAACATCTCGTGAATCACCACGAACTCTTCGGCCCAGTAGCCAGTGGGATAATGGCTGCCATCGGCGCGGGTCCAGTGGTCTGCTGCGGAAAGAACAATCAGCACGGTGCTCATCAGGGGTAACCTTTCTGGGTGAGTGGAGGTGCCGCACTGCTTGAGTGTCGACACCCCCAGTATCCCGTCCGCTGTTTTGCACGAGCAGTTCAAAACTCGACGTTGTTTGCCTATTGCTACACATCTGCGGCGTGAGCCCAGAACGCAAAACACCTCCATCAGGAGGTGTTTTCAATCGCCCGCAGCCGCAGGTGGATCAGGCGGACGCCATGGCCCAGCCCTTGACGGCTTCGACGTCCTTGATCGGCGGCAAGCCGAACATTCGCGCGTATTCACGGTTGAACTGCGACACGCTTTCGTAGCCGACATTGAACGCGGCGCTGCTGGCCGAAGAACCTTCGGCCATCATCATCCGGCGCGCTTCGATCAACCGCAGGTTCTTCTGGAACTGCAGGGGCGACAACGAGGTGACCGCCCGAAAATGCCGGTGGAACGAAGACGGGCTCATCCCCGCCGTGGCCGCCAGTTGATCAACCGGCAATGGTTGCTTGAAGTCGGCGCGAAGCACAGCGACCGCACGCGCCACGCGGTGGGCCTGGCCCTCTGTCCAGCCGAGCCGGCGAATCGCCGCACCGTGGCGTCCGGCCAACAGCCAGTAATGCAGTTCGCGCACGCGCTGCGCATACAGCACGGGGGCGCAATCGGGGAAGTCCAGGGTGCGCATCAAGCGCAACGCCGCATCCACCACTTCAGCATCAGTGCGCTCGGCGGCTTTGACCGGCATACCCACAGCGACCTGTTGCGGTTTCATCTGCAACGACAATTCGGCGATCACGGCCGGGTCCAGGTCAAGCACGATGGACAGATAAGGCTCCTCCACACTGGCCTTGGTGATCTGGCTGACGGTGGGTACGTCGGCGGTGATCAGCAAGGAATCGCCGGCCTGGAACGTATAGGTCTGTGTGCCCATGGTCACCTCCTTGGTGCCCTGCAGGATCAGGCATATCAAGGGGTTGGGCATGGAATGGATCAGGCCGCTGGGCGTGGTCGAACGGATGGTCGTCAGGCCGGGAACCGGGGTCTGGGCCACGCCGGTCGCGTTGGCGTTGGCCTCGACGTAATGGCGCACAGCGTCGAGCAGTGTGTAGGTCATGGGGGGTTCATCCGTTCGCATGAGACGACTGGAAGGAATGGGCAAACAAGGTCGAGGTTTCGGCAACGCCACGACGGCGGCGCAGGCCTAGCATTCGTCCAAGCACAGGTTAAAGCCTTAAACACAGTGAAGAAAGCCGTGGGCCCGCCGCTTCGTCGGCCAGTGCCTGGACAGGACACTACGGCAAACACCTGCGGGATCGCTTGCCGAAAAATCGATGTTTTTTGCCTGATACTCCTCGTGCGAATCGCGTTCACACGCCTGAAATCCGCTTTTACGCAGTACGCCCTATGAATGACGCCTTGCTCAATGCCGTGTCCCGCTACGCCCAGACCCATGCCGACGCCGCTGGAATCGCCCATACGCCCATTCCCGGGATGTCTATCGTCAGCGCCCACCTGCCCGGTGGCTTGATACACGAGGTTGCCCAGCCCCTGGTCTGCCTGGTGATGCAAGGCAGCAAGCGCGTGGCCGTGGGCAAGCAGTCGTTCACCCTGAACGCGGGCGATTCGCTGCTGATCACCGCCGACGCGCCGACCATCAGCCAGATCACTTCAGCCTGCGAACAGCAGCCTTACCTCTCGCTGATTCTAGACCTGGATTCGCGGGTCATCGCTGACCTGACGGCCGAAATCAGTACCGCCGAGCTGCGCGCGACGGGCATGACGCCTGCAACACCGGTGCTGACCGATCACACCGACGCCGAAGTCGCCGACGTGGCCCTGCGCCTGATGCGCCTGATTGAGCGCCCTGCCTCGGTGCGCTTGCTCCAGGCACCACTGGTGCGCGAGTTGCACTACTGGTTGCTGACCGGTCGCCACGGCGCAGCGATCCGACGCCTGGGCTGGCGTGAAGGCCGCGCCCAGCGTGTAGCGCGCGCCGTGGCGCTGCTGCGCCGGGAATTCACCCGCCCGCTGCCAATCAGCCGTCTCGCGCAAGCGGCAGGCATGAGCCCGTCGTCATTCTTCATCCACTTTCGCGCGGCAACATCGCTGTCGCCCCTGCAGTTTCAGAAGCAATTGCGCCTGATCGAAGCGCGCCGGTTGATGTTGTCGGTGGGCGTGTCCGCCAGCAGCGCGGCCTTTGCCGTGGGCTATGAAAGCGTCTCGCAATTCACCCGCGAATACGGGCGCATGTTCGGCCTGCCACCGGCCAAGGACATGGAAGCCCTGGGGCGGCTGCCGCCTGCGGACGGAAAACCCACCGCTGAATAAATTCGTGGGCGCCTGGAATAAGCCAAGAGGTCGACCGTCTTACCTGGCAGACAGGTTCATCTTTATGAAACTTCGTTTAACTTCCATAGTTGCCTGAAGCTATAAGATGTCTAGATACCCTGCACTTTCAAGACGCTGACAACTGAACATCGACTGAACACTGGGAAAAATAGTTTGACCATCAATCAATAGTCACTTGACGAGGCTTTCAACCGCCCTTTATTGTCGTCGAAAGCGTTACATAGTTTCACTTGAATTCACGGAAAACGGGCGCTCCAGCCCGACCATCACGGATCACGACTATTTATTCAGCCTCAACTTAGGCTGCCTATTTATTCGCATCGACATCACCAAAAAGTCTTTACCACGCAAAGACGCCTGCCCTGCCCTACACACTAACCGCTCGCAGTAGCGGAACTCTTTCGTGCCTGTGCTTTTGAACTAACAACGTTTTCAACGCTGTTCAATCCCTACTGAAGGTGAACGCCCATGCCCAACGCAACAGTGTCTAGAACCGTCGACGTGGTCCTGATCGGCGCCGGCATCATGAGTGCAACGGTCGGTTCAATGCTCAAGGAGCTGGAACCTGGCCTTGACGTGGCGATGTACGAAGCGCTGCACGATTGCGCCCAGGAAAGCTCCGATGGCTGGAACAACGCCGGCACCGGCCACGCGGCCAATTGCGAGCTGAACTACACCCCGCTCAAACCCGATGGCAGCGTGGACATCAGCAATGCCCTGGAAGTGAACGTCGAGTTCGATGTTTCCCGCCAACTCTGGACGTACCTGGTGCGCAAGGGCGCGATTGCCGACCCCGCCGTGTTTATCCATGCCTGCCCGCACATGAGTTTTGTCACCGGCGAAGAGAACCGCGACTTCTTGCGCAAACGCTACGCAACGATGTCGGCCCATCACTGCTACCACGGCATGGAGTACAGCGAAGACCCGAGCGTAATTGCGGGCTGGGCGCCGCTGGTGATGGAGGGACGTGACCCCAAGATTGTCGTGGCCGCCACCCGCATGGCCACAGGCTCGGACGTCGACTATGGCGCCCTCACCCACCTGCTGGTTGGGCAACTGGCGGAGCAACCTGGCTTCAGCGTGCATTACCAGCACCAGGTCGTTGACCTGAGCCGCGGCGATGACGGCCACTGGCGGGTCAAGGTCAAGGACCTGAGCACCGGCAACACCGAGATCACCCAGGCCAAGTTCGTGTTTATCGGCGCCGGTGGCGCTTCGATCGAGCTGTTGCAGAACGCCGGCATTCCCGAGGGCCATGGCTATGCCGGCTTCCCCGTAAGCGGTATCTGGCTGCGCTGCGATGTGCCGGAAGTTGCCGCCTGCCACCAAGCCAAAGTCTATGGCAAGGCGCCCCACGGGTCGCCACCGATGTCGGTGCCGCACCTGGACACGCGCATTATTGGCGGCAAGCGCTCAATGCTGTTCGGGCCCTATGCCGGGTTCTCCAGCAAATTCCTCAAGTCCGGCTCCTACCTGGACCTGTTCAAGTCGATCCGCCCGGCCAACCTCGGGCCGATGCTGGACGTGGCCGTGCACAGTTGGGACCTGGAAAAGTACCTGATCAGCCAGGTGACCCAGACCGCCGATGAACGCTTCGCCTCGCTCCAGGAGTTTTTCCCCCACGCCCGCCAGGCCGACTGGAAGGAAGCCGTGGCTGGCCAACGCGTGCAGATCATCAAGCCGACTGGGCACGGCGGCGGCCAACTGGTGTTCGGCACCGAGCTGATCGCCGCTGAGGACAAATCCATCGTGGCCTTGCTCGGCGCCTCCCCCGGGGCCTCTACCGCCGCGCACATTGCCCTGCAAGTGCTGCAAAAATGCTTTGCCGACAAACTCACGGCGCAAGCCTGGCTGCCGCGCCTGAAAGAAATCATTCCTACCTACGGCATCGACCTCAAGACCGACGGCGACGCCCTCCGTGCCTCCCGCGCCGACACCGCGCAGGTGCTGGGCCTGCAGAATGTCTGAGGTGTCACTGGCGCGTGCGGCGCACCTCACGGCGCGTCTCGGGCGGATCCTGCTGACCCACGGCGCCGACACCGCACATACCCAGCGCATGCTCACGGACGTGGGCCGTGCCTTGGGCCATACGGTGCAGGTGCTGGTCACGGCGGATGCGCTGCTGATCACGGTGGGGACCGAGGCGCAGTTCCAGACCAAGGTCGGGCATGCGTTGGTCGGCATGAGCGTGGACATGGGCACGCTCATGGCGTTGCAACAGCTGGTCGACAGCATCTGCCTGGGCACACTGAAAGCCCAGGCGATAGATGCGCAACTGGACGCCGTGGAGTATGCCCCTCAAGACCACGGCGCCATGACCATGGCTTTGGGCATTGGCCTCACCGCCGCCTCGCTGGCCCGCCTGTTTGGTGGGGAATGGTCGGTGGTGGCCGCCGCGTTTGTGGCCGGCGTGCTGAGCGCGCTGCTGCGTCGCGCCTTGGGGCGTCATGCGGTGAATGGCGTGGCGGTGGTGTTCATCACCGCGCTGCTCAGCGGCCTGTGCAGCATCCTGGTGTTGCGTGCCTTCTCGGGTGCATCACCGGTGCTGTGCCTGACGGCGGCCGGCATGATCCTGGTGCCCGGCGTGCCGTTGATCAATGGCGTGCGTGACCTGGTCAGCGGTCATCCCGGCAATGGCCTGGCGCGCATCGCCATGGGAGCGATGACGGTACTGGTGATCGGCTTCGCCTTGTTTATCGCCGCCGCCCTGCTGGGTGACAGCCTGCCGGTGGACAGCGGCCCGGGATCGCTGCCGCTGGGCCAAGACATGCTGTTTGCGGCCACCGCTGCGGCTGGCTACGCACTGTTCTTCAATGTGCCCTGGCGTGTGCTGTGGGTGTGCGTGCTGTGCGGCATCGCCAGCCATGGCCTGCGCACGCTGTTGCAACAGCATGGGCTGGACCTGGCCTGCGCCTCGCTGGTCGGGGCGTTTGCCGCAGGCCTGGTGGCACTGCTCGCCGGGGCACGTTTGCGGGTGCCACCCGTGGTGTTCGCCTTCCCTGGCATCGTCGCGCTGGTGCCGGGTTCCTATGGGTTCCGCGCCGGGATCGGCGGTTTGCAATGGATGTCCCTGGGGGCCGATTCACCGCTGGTGTTGATCGCCGACACCACTTCACTGGCGATCACCACCGTGATCGTCAGCGCTGCCATTGCCGTGGGCCTGCTGCTGGCCCTGGCGGTTCGACCTGAACGCCCAATTTCCGGACCTTTATCCAAGGGGTAAGCCATGACAGACACCACATTGCGCGACATCGCCATCGGCCTTGACGCCATCGGACACCGCAGCGAATTCGACAGCATGGGCACGGTGCCGGTGCCTGCCGACAAATACTGGGGGGCGCAGACCCAGCGTTCCCTGCAGCATTTTTCCATCGGCGATGACCGCATGCCCAAGGCGGTGTATCACGCCTACGGCGTGGTGAAAAAAGCCTGCGCCCTGGTCAATGCGGACGCCGGGCGCCTGCCGCAATGGAAGAGCAACGCCATCGTACAAGCCGCCGATGAAGCCATTGCCGGCGCGCTCGATGAGCATTTCCCGCTGTATGTGTGGCAGACCGGCTCTGGCACCCAGTCGAACATGAACGTCAATGAAGTGCTGTCCAACCGCGCGATCCAATTGCTCGGCGGCACCCTTGGCACCCAGCACCCAGTTGGCCCCAACGACGACGTGAACATGGGCCAGTCGTCCAACGACAGCTTTCCCACCGCCATGCACATTGCCGCCGTGACCGTGATCGATGAGCGCCTGGTGCCGGAACTCAACCGTCTCGCCGAGACGATTGAACGAAAAGCCCAGGGCTGGATGGACGTGATCAAGGTGGGCCGTACGCACTTGCAGGACGCCACGCCCCTGTCGGTCGGCCAGGAATGGAGTGGCTGGGCCGCGCAGATCCGCTGCTGCAGCGCCGAGATCGAGCGCAGCCGTGAGGGGCTCTACGAACTGGCACTGGGCGGCACCGCCGTGGGCACCGGGCTGAACGCACCCAGCGGTTTCTCGGCAGCCATCGCGGCCAAGATCGCCGAACTCACCGGCAAACCCTTTGTGACGGCGCCCAACAAGTTCATGGCGCAGGGCTCGCTCGACGCCATGGTCCGCGCCAGTGCCGCCTTGCGCGGTGCGGCGGTGGCATTGATGAAAATCGCCAATGACATGCGCTGGCTTGCCTCTGGCCCACGTTGCGGCCTGGGTGAATTGCAACTGCCGGCCAATGAACCGGGTTCCTCGATCATGCCCGGCAAGGTCAACCCGACCCAGTGCGAAGCCATGGTGATGATCTCGATCCAGGTGATCGGCGATGACACTGCCATCGCCTTTGCCGGCAGCCAGGGCAATTTCGAGCTGAACGCGATGCGCCCGATCATCATCAACAACTTCCTGCATTCGGCGACGATCCTGGCCGACGGCTGCGCGAAGTTCCGCACCTATTCGGTGGAGGGCACCGAGCTGGACCGCGAGAAAATTCAGGGTTACCTGGACAACAACCTGATGCTGGTGACGGCGTTGTCACCGGTGATCGGCTATCAGAATGCCGCGCACATTGCCGAAGACGCCCAGGCCACAGGTTCGACCCTGAAGGCGGCGGCGTTGAAATCCGGCAAGGTCAGCGAGCAGGACTATGACCGGATCATCGTGCCTGGGGACATGGTGGGCACGGGGGTCGCTGGCGCGTAACGAAGCCCATGCACCTGTGCCGGGTGACCGGCACAGGTCATCCACGGTCAATAATTGGCGTTGGGATTACCCACGTCCACATAGCCATTTTTCGGTGCGATGATCACGTCCAGTGGCGGCGGCGTCACGCCGAACCCCTTGAACTGGTCCGACAGCCCCTTGTACCAATCCTCCTGTTGTTTCTTGCGTGCATTGTCAGCCTTGATGTCGGCAATGATCGCGTAGATCAGCCCACCCACCGCCGCAATCCCGCCGACTGCGCCCGCCAGTGCACCGGCTGCGCCGCCGATGGCGCCTGCCGCTTCTGCCACGCCGGCGGCCACGGTGGTGATGCGCGGCACCACATAGGTGGCGACCTCCACCGCGCCCGCGACTGCCGACAAGCCATTGAGGCCAGCGAACGTACCCTGAAAACCCGCCGCCACCTTGTCACCGCTTTGCGCCGAGTTCTTCGCCGAAATCGCCCCAGTGACCAACCCCAGCACGTTGCCCGCGACACCGCCCAGGCTCTTGCCGACGTTCTCCACGTCTTTCACGAATTTGGGCGCATCAAACTTGTAGGTGCCCTGTTTGGTGCGATCAAACTGGTCCTGGACGAACTTGGCGCCGCCCTCCATGAACAAGCCCGCCGCCTGGAACGACTGGCCCACAGTCTGCGCGGTACTGCCGCCTTTGCCGCTGGCGATCCGGGTGCCGATGGCGCCGGCCAGCAACACCCCGGAAACCCCGTGCATCACGCCGGCCTTGTAGGTCGCGCTGACCCCGGCCGGCAGTTTTCCGCCCCAGGTGCTCTGGACCTTCTTGATGGCGTCGTCGAACTTGGCGCCGCCGCGCATGGCGTCTTCCACCGCGCGAATGCCGCTGATGATATCGGCGGTTTTAGGTGGCGCTTCGCCGGGCGGGGTGAAGGCGGCGATGTTGTCGTTGATGACTTGTTCGAGGCGCGGGTCATTGGCGCCGGTCACGCCCAGGCCACGGTAGAAATCATCGATGGACTGGCCCTTGAGCAAGTCCTCGCGGCCCATTTTGGCAGCCGCGTCATTGAAGCTCGACGTGCCCGCCTGCACGGTCTTGTCATCGAGCACGGCGTCGAAGATCGCCTTGTTCACTCCGGACTGGATCACCGCCTTGTCTGCCGGCACGCCACTGGCGATCAGGTCGTTCATCTCTTTGCCGGAGGTGATGTTGGCGTAGTCAGCCTTGACCCTGTCCTTGATCGCCTGCGGGGCATTCTCGAAGGCTTTCTTGTAGTCCGGCTGCTTGCCCAATGCCTGGGCGTAGAAATCGGGGTATTTGATAAAGCTCGACAGCGCGTCGGTGGTGCTCACGCCTTTGGGGGCAAACGCATTTTCCAGAGCGTCGGTGCTGGATGACGCTTCCAGGCGGCGCTCCATTTCGGCTTTCAATGCCGGGTCGGCGGCGACCATTTTCTGCAACTGCTCGGTGCCCTGGGTGTTGAGGAACTGCTGGACGTCGGGGTCCTTGCTGAGCTTGTCGATACGGCTTTGTACATCGTTGATGAAGTCTTCGCGCTGCTGGCCCGGCGACTTGCCTTCGCCGGACCATTCATTGGCGCCATCCGGACCCTGATGCGCAAAGGCGTCGGCGCCGGCCTTGTAGTTGGCCAGGCCGGTGGACAGCTCGATGATCGCTGCCGTTTTATCCGCACCGCTGGCGCTGGTGTTGCCCGTGGTGAAGTAATCGGCGCCGACTTTGGAAGCATCACCCCCGGCAGCCTTCACGGCGTCTTCGGTGGCCTTGGCGTTGAGGTCCTTGATCTGGTCGTCGGCGCTGTTGCCGTCCAGGCCCTTGAGGTTGTCGTAGCCGTACTTGCCAAAGTCCTGCAGGCGCCCGGCCTCGGTACCGTGGCGGGCTTCGCCGTCCTTGGTGAAGCCGTCGATCTTGCCGTTGCCCACATCGCCGCCGTCGATGTGCTTGCCGGTCTCGTCGTAGTTTTCGACGTAGTTGAGCACTTGCGCGGCGCGCCACGCAGCGTCCGGGTCGTGTTCGAAGTCACCGACACGTTCGCGCAATTTGTCTTTTACGCCACTCTGGTTGCCGAGGTTCTTGAGCAGCGGGTTGTCGTCGATGATCTGCTGGGCGCTGCGGGTGTCGCCCACCGGCCGTCCTTCACCCGGCAAGGGCAAGTGGTTGGAGGGCGCGTCGCCCTTGGGTGGCGTCTTGGGTTTGCTGACCGGTAGCTCACCCTTGAGGGTGTCCCAGCCGTATTTGCCGAAGTCCTGCAGGCGCCCGGCCTCGGTGCCGTGGCGCGCATCGCCGCCTTTGGTGAAGCCGTCGATCCTGCCATTGCCGGCGTCATTGAGTTCTGCCCGCTTGATGGTGGGCTTGCCGTTTTCGTCGAGTTTCTCGATGTGTTCCAGCACGCGGCTGGCGCGGTAGGCGGCGTCCGGGTCATGTTCGAAGTCCCCCACGCGCTCGCGCAGCTTGTCTTTCACGCCGCTCTGGTTGCCGAGGTTCTTGAGCAGCGGGTTGTCGTCGATGATCTGCTGGGCACTGCGAAAGTCACCCTGGGGACGCTTTGTATCGGGACCGAGACGGTTGTCGCCCGGCTGATTGTCTACCGCCCTGGACACTGCTTTGTTCCAGTTCGCGTTATCGCCTGCGGCGGGTTTGCTATCGACCGGATTGACCTGCATCACCTATCTCCTAGTACGGCGTGGGAGAAGGGATTATTGAGGGGTAAGTGCAACAGTCTTGTTACACAGACAGCATTATCGGCGCAATCATACTGCCATCACCGGGTGACGGTTATAGATGAATATTTATATAGATTAGTTTAACTAAGCATAAAAAATCCGCCGCAGAGCCTGCGGCGGCAAACCAAAGGTTTTTGTCGAAGCAGAGCGGCTAAGACCTGTTCAACGCTACACCTGCGCTCGGTTAAACATAGTGAAGTTTAATTAATCGAGTTTAATCATACACAGGGCTGCAGGCCGCGCAGTCTGTGCTTAGAATCAGCTTCGGCACTCACGCCGAACACAATAAAAACGGCAACGCCTCACTTCAAACCCTGCCCATAAAACCTATGCATTAACCAAATAAAGTGCGGTGTTTCTGTGCGCGCGTTAATTATTCCGGGGAAGTAAACAACATGATCAAACAGTGGAGCCTGTTAACACTGGCCGTGTGCGCCAGTATCAGCCAAGCGGCCTTCGCCGAGTCCGTCAGTGACCAGGCCGATTCCAAGGGGTTTATCGACGGCAGCAGCATCACCGGGCTGTTGCGCAACTACTACTTCGACCGCGACCGACAAAGCGGCAAGGCCGACAACCGCGACTGGACCCAGGGCGCGATGCTCAACTACGCCTCGGGCTTCACCCAGGGCACCATCGGGTTTGGCGTGGATGCCTATGCCTATGGCGCCATGAAACTCGACGCCACCCACGCCGATGCCGGCACCGGCGAATTGCCCACCGACCGCAATGGCGACCCCAAGGACGGCTACGGCTCCGTGGGCGCAGCAGTGAAGATCAAGATTTCCAAGACCCAGCTCAAGTACGGTGACATGCAGCCCACCGCGCCGGTCTTCGCCACCGGGGGCACGCGGATCCTGCCGCAGACCGCCACCGGTTTTGACCTGACCAGCAGTGAAATCGCCGGCCTGGACCTGGAAGCGGGTCACTTCACCAGCACCAACAGCGGCATGACCAGTGACCATGAGCACGACATCTACGCCACCTACGCCAACGTTGCGGCCAAGAGTGCGAGTTTCGTCGGCGGCAAATACACCTTCACGCCGTCCTTGAGTGCGACGGTGTACGCCGGTGAGCTGGAAGACATCTGGCGCCAGTACTACACCAACCTCAACTATGTGTTGCCGTTGGGTCATGACCAGTCGCTGGCACTGGACGGCAACCTGTACCGCACCCTCGACACCGGCAGCGCCAAGGCCGGTGCGATCAACAACACCACGTATTCGTTGGCGGCGGCCTATTCGTTCCTGCAGGCCCATACCCTGACGCTGTCGTTCCAGAAAGTGCACGGCGACACGCCTTTCGACTACATCGGTACCGGCAACAACGGCGCCGGCGAAGGCGGCGACTCGGTGTTCTTGGCCAACTCGATCCAATGGGGTGACTTCAACGGCCCGGGCGAACAGTCCTGGGGCATTCGCTATGACCTGAACATGGCGAGCTACGGCGTGCCGGGCCTGAGCTTCATGACCCGCTACGTCAACGGTACCGACATCAACGGCACCCACACCCCGGCCAACAGCGCCTATGTGGGCGACTACGGTGCCGACGGCAACCATCACGAGACCGATGTGGAAGCCAAGTACGTGCTGCAAAGCGGCCCCGCGAAAAACCTGTCGCTGCGCGTGCGCGATGCGATGGTTTCATCCAACGCCGATCAGCGTGACGGCAAGCTCAATGAGCTGCGCCTGATCGTCGACTACCCGTTCACCCTGCTGTAATCACGCCGGGCTCAGCCGTTGGCGCATACCTGCGCTGGCGGCTGGACCGGCCTGCACCACGCACTGCTCAAACGGCACCAGCGCACCTTCGGCGGTGGCCATCATCGGCTGCACCGGCAGGCCCGTGTCACGCTGCACCACCTCGACACTCCTGCCCTCCTCGGCAAAATGCCGATTGCCCCACGCCACCAGCGACATCAGCACCATTCCGAAGTCCTCACCCCTGGCGGTGGGCACGTATTCGTAACGCGGTGGCCGCTCGCTGTAGGCCCGACGCTCCAGCATGCCCGCCTCCACCAAACCATTGAGACGACGGGTCAACATGTTCGGCGCGATGCCCAGGCTGCGCGAGAACTCATCAAAACGCCGCAAGCCATGCAACGCATCGCGCATGATCAACATGCTCCACCACTCCCCTACCCGTTCAAGGCTGCGGGCAATCGGGCATTCTTCACTGACAAGGGATTTGCGTTGCATCGGCGTTCCTGTGTGCGAGTACAAACTTGTGTGACGCCATGTTACTTTCATGATGATAGTGACGTCCATAGGGTCTTTACCCTCAACGCAACCGGAGTCGATTGATCATGAGTAAACGTATCGTGGTGACAGGCATGGGCGCACTGACGCCGTTGGGTGCCAGTGTTGAATCCACCTGGCAACGCTTGCTGAACGGGCAATCGGGCATTCGTCGCCTGCCGGAAGAACTGATCGGCGACCTGGCCGTCAGCATCGGCGGCCAGGTGCAGAGCGTGGAGCAAGACCCCCAAGCCGGTTTTGACCCGGATCGGCTGTTGGCCGCCAAGGAGCAACGCAAGATGGACCGCTTCATCCTGTTCGCCCTGGCGGCGGCGGATGAGGCGTTGAAGCAAGCCGGCTGGGCACCGAAGACGGTCGAGGAGCAGGAACGCACCGCCACCATCATTGCTTCGGGCGTGGGCGGCTTCCCGGCCATTGCCGATGCTGTGCGCACCACTGACAGCAAAGGCCCACGTCGCCTGTCGCCGTTCACCATTCCGTCGTTTCTGAGCAACATGGCGGCCGGGCATGTGTCGATCAATTATGGTTTGAAAGGCCCATTGGGCGCGCCTGTGACCGCCTGTGCGGCGGGCGTGCAAGCCATTGGTGACGCCGCGCGGATGATTCGTGCCGGCGAGGTGGATGTGGCCGTGTGTGGCGGTGCCGAAGCGGCGATCCACCGGGTCAGCCTGGCGGGTTTCGCGGCGGCGCGGGCGCTGTCCAACGACTTCAACGACAGCCCCGAGCGCGCCTCCCGCCCGTTTGACCAGGCTCGCGACGGCTTCGTCATGGGCGAAGGCGCCGGCATCCTGGTGATCGAAGAACTGGAACACGCCCTGGCCCGTGGCGCCCAGCCGATTGCCGAGCTGGTGGGTTACGGCACCAGTGCCGATGCGTATCACATGACCGCCGGCCCGGAAGATGGGGACGGTGCACGCCGGGCGATGACCCAGGCGCTGCGCCAGGCCGGCATCGAACCTGCGCAAGTGCAGTACCTGAACGCCCACGCCACCTCGACGCCCGTGGGTGACAAGGGCGAACTGGCCGCGATCAAGACGGTATTCGGTGCCCAAGGCAGCCCGGCGATCAGCTCGACCAAATCCGCCACCGGCCACTTGTTGGGCGCTGCGGGCGGGATCGAGGCGATCTTTACCGTGCTGGCCTTGCGTGACCAGGTGGCCCCGGTGACGCTGAACCTGGAAAATCCGGACGCGCTGGCCGACGGGTTGGACATGGTGCGCGGTGAAGCCCGGCCATTGCCGATCGAGTATGCGCTGTCCAATGGCTTCGGGTTTGGCGGGGTGAATGCCAGCGTGCTGTTCCGCCGCTGGGCATGAACTAACAGGCGCCGTCGACTACCGACGGCGCCTGCCGGTCAGTGGCCTTGCAACAGCAAGCCGAGCGGCGCCAGCGGGCCGACGGGGATGAACTCGCACTGGCTCAGGCCCTCATCGCCCAGGGGCAGACCTTCTACCAGGGCTTTGGCTTCTTCGATGCTCTGCACTTCCAGCAGGAAGATCACACCCAGCACGTCGTGCCGAAACCAGAATTGCTCGATCTTGCCGTCCAGGTACAACTGCAGGGTGGCGGGGACTTCCTTGGGCATGATCCGCGCTTGCTGCTCAGGGCTGAGTGGCTGGGGGATCGAGACGATGGCCATGACTTTCATAGTGTTGCTCCGGTGAGGTTTGGAGCCGCCAATATGGCAGTCGTGGGCGCGATGCAGTATCGTCCTAAATGCCAACTTTGAGACCATTTACGCCATGCGCTTATCCATCCTTGCCCTGGAAGGTTTGTTCGACACCGGGCTCTCGGTGTTTCTTGATGCCTTCTCGTTAGCCAACACGCTTTCGCCCACCGGACCGGTGTTCGAGGTGTCCCTGGTCGGGGTACGCAAGAAGGTACACACCCGCCATGGCCTGCTTATTCCGACCCAACCGATCAATGACCAGCACAAACCCGACTTGGTCGTCCTGCCTGCGCCGGCCACCGCCAGCCCTGAGCTGTTGGTGCCCGCACTGGCGCGGGCGGATGTGCGTGACGCCAAGACGCAGTTATTGAAATGGCATGCCCAAGGCGCGCAAATCGCCGCGTCGTGTGTGGGCACATTTTTCTTCGCCGAAACCGGCCTGCTGGACCATCGCCCGGCCACCACCACCTGGTGGCTGGCCCCGCTGTTTCGCCAGCGCTACCCACATGTGAAACTTGATGAGTCACGCATGCTGGTACAGACCGATGTGGGCGTGACTGCAGGCGCCGCCATGGGCCACCTGGACCTGGCGCTGTGGCTGATTCGCCAGGCCAGCCCGGAATTGTCGAATGTGGTGTCGCGCTACCTGCTGGCGGATATTCGCACCTTGCAGGCGCCGTACATCATTCCCAACCACCTGGCCCAGGCCGACCCGTTGATCCTGCGCTTCGAGCGCTGGTCGCGGGAGCGGCTCAAGCAAGGTTTCTCGCTGCAGGAAGCCGCCTCGGCCCTGGCCACCAGCCGCCGTACGCTGCAGCGGCGCTGCGAAGACGTGCTGGGCAAGTCACCGCTGTCGTACTTCCAGGACCTGCGTGTGGAACGTGCGCAATCGCTGTTGCACGGTGGCGATATGGACATCGAGGCGATTGCCAGTGAGGTCGGTTATGCCGACGGTTCCACCTTGCGCACCCTGTTGCGCCAACGCCTGGGCCGCGGCGTGCGCGAGCTGCGCAGTGACCTGCGCTGAGCCAAGAGGTTAGACTGACGGCCCTTTTTCCTGCCAAGAGAACCCCATGGCCAACCACGACCTGTCCTTTACGCCCGATCCTGACGCCGACTCCATTTCTTCCGATGTGATCGGTTTCAACGGCATCCTGGTCTCCACCCAGGTGCCAACCCGCGCCGATGGCAGCCTGGAGCTGGGCGATATCACCCTGCAAAGCGAATGCACCCTGCAAGCCCTGAAAGTCGCCCTGGAAAAAGCCGGCAGCTCCATGGACCGGGTGATGCACCTGACCATCTACCTCACCGACATGGCCGATCGCGCCGCGTTCAACGAAGTCTACAAGCGCTTTTTCGCCAAACCATGGCCGGTTCGCGCCGCCGTGGGCGTGGCCGCCTTGGCGGTACAAGGCATGCGCGTGGAAGTCACCGCGATGGCGGCCAAGGCCTGACACCCACTGTAGGAGCTGGCTTGCCAGCGATGGCGGCGGCACAGCCAATAAAGATGTAGCCTGAACCACCGCCTTCGCAGCCTCGCTGAAGCTCGACAACTCCCACAGGGGACCGCGTTCACCCGTTGAAATGCGCTCGACTGTGGGAGCTGGCTTGCCTGCGATGGCGGCCGCACGGCCAATACAGATATCCCCTGACCCACCTCGCCAAAGCCCGACAGCCCTGCGGTAGATGCTGCCCAGGCATTTCACGGCTACAATGCGCGCCTCAACCGTGACAAGCCTGACTAAAAAAACTATGTCCTTGCCCAAGCATCACCTTGAATTGCTCAGCCCTGCCCGCGATGTCGCCATCGCGCGGGAGGCTATCTTGCATGGCGCCGACGCCATCTATATTGGCGGCCCAAGCTTCGGTGCCCGCCATAACGCCTGTAACGACGTCAGCGATATCGCCGGGCTGGTCGAGTTCGCCCGCCGTTACCACGCGCGCGTGTTCACCACCATCAACACCATCTTGCATGACAACGAACTGGAACCGGCGCGCAAGCTGATCCATCAGCTCTACGACGCCGGCGTTGACGCCTTGATCGTGCAGGACATGGGCGTGATGGAGCTGGATATTCCGCCCATCGAGCTGCATGCCAGCACCCAGACCGACATCCGCACCCTGGGTCGCGCCAAGTTCCTCGACCAGGCCGGTTTCTCCCAGTTGGTCTTGGCCCGAGAGCTGAACCTGCAGGAAATCCGCGCCATCGCCGACGAGACCGATGCCGCCATCGAGTTCTTCATCCACGGCGCGCTGTGCGTGGCGTTCTCCGGGCAGTGCAACATCTCCCACGCGCAGAACGGCCGCAGCGCCAACCGCGGCGACTGCTCCCAGGCTTGCCGCCTGCCGTACACCTTGAAAGATGACCAGGGCCGCGTCGTGGCCTTTGAAAAACACCTGCTGTCGATGAAAGACAACAACCAGAGCGCCAACATTCGCGCCCTGGTCGAAGCCGGTGTGCGTTCATTCAAGATCGAAGGCCGCTACAAGGACATGGGCTATGTGAAGAACATCACCGCCTACTACCGCCAGCGCCTCGATGACGTGCTCGAAGACCGCCCGGACCTGGCCCGCGCGTCCAGCGGCCGTACCGCACACTTCTTCCTGCCCGACCCGGAAAAAACCTTCCACCGTGGCAGCACCGACTATTTCGTCACCGACCGTAAGGTCGACATCGGCGCCTTCGACACCCCGACCTTCACCGGTTTGCCGGTGGGTGTGGTGGAAAAAGCCGGCAAGCGTGATCTGCAAGTGGTCACTCATGAGCCACTGTCCAACGGCGACGGCCTCAACGTGCTGATCAAGCGCGAAGTGGTGGGTTTCCGCGCCAACATCGCCGAGCCTAAAGGCGAATTCGAGGAAGACGGCGAGAAGCGCTACCGCTACCGCGTCGAGCCGAATGAAATGCCGGCCGGCCTGCACCAGTTGCGCCCGAACCACCCGTTGAACCGCAACCTGGACCACAACTGGCAACAGGCGCTGCTCAAGACCTCATCCGAGCGCCGCATCGGCCTGACCTGGGCTGCTCGTCTGCGCGAAGAACAGCTGGAAGTGACCGCCACCAGCGAAGAAGGCATCAGCGCCAGCGTGACCCTGCCCGGCCCGTTTGGCGTCGCCAACAAACCGGAACAGGCGCTGGACACCCTGCGTGACCTGCTTGGCCAGTTGGGCACCACCGAATACCACGCCACGAACATCCAGCTGGATGCACCGCAAGCGTTCTTCATCCCCAATTCGCAGCTCAAGGCCTTGCGTCGCGAAGTGATCGAAGCGTTGACAGCTGCCCGTGTGGCCGCTCACCCTCGTGGCGGACGTAAAGCCGAGACCACACCACCACCGGTGTACCCGGAAGCGCATTTGTCGTTCCTGGCCAACGTCTACAACCAGAAAGCCCGCGACTTCTACCACCGTCATGGGGTGAAGCTGATCGACGCGGCCTTTGAAGCCCACGAAGAAACTGGCGAAGTGCCGGTGATGATCACCAAGCATTGCCTGCGGTTCTCGTTCAACCTGTGCCCCAAACAGGCCAAGGGTGTGACCGGGGTGAAGACCAAGGTCGCGCCGATGCAGTTGATTCACGGTGATGAAGTGCTGACCCTGAAGTTCGACTGCAAGCCCTGCGAAATGCACGTGGTTGGCAAGATCAAGGGCCATATCCTCGGCCTGCCACAACCGGGTAGCTCGGTAGAGCATTTCAACCCCGAAAACATCATCTTCCAAGGCACCCATTAACGGTAGTGGGGGGGGGGGGGGGGGGGGGGGGGGGGGGGGGGGGGGGGGGGGGGGGGGGGGGGGGGGGGGGGGGGGGGGG